>NZ_CAXAQI010000021.1:0-96293 GCF_963970695.1 Pseudomonas sp. EL_65y_Pfl1_R83
CGACGACAGGGACTTCAGACTAACAATGCAAACCTGCGTCGCTGCGCTCCGACTGCCTGGCCGGATGAGCGTGGAAAGGGTGGCCGGATGTTGGTGGACTGGGTGGCCGGATGGCGTGGAATGCGCATCTACGCGAAATCTAAACCCGGAACCCTCTGCTCAAAGCGAAGATTTCAAGCTCAGACGCGTACTTTTCTGCCGTGGAAACCGTGGCCTACTTTTTCAACAGAATCGGTCGAAAGCAGCCAGACACAATTGGCAGATTCCGGCCAGGACCGAGCTAAGGGGTTTCATAGAAGAAAGCGTAACTCAATAGCCGATGATGAGCTTTTTATATAGCTTTGCAAATGACTGACGAGAAGTTATTTGCAGAGTATTATGAGTTAGCTATAGTTTGGTTATTCATCTTTTGGCGAGGTGATAACCGACTCATGGAATGAAATTGAAATTGCGGTTGCCAGCATGATTACCAATAATAGTAGTCCAATTAAAACCTCCAGGACAACCATGATTCTAGCCGGCACTGTTACTGGATATATATCTCCATACCCTACGGTCGTGATTGTGACAAAACTGAAATAGATAGCATCAAACCATGAACCGAAAGAAGCACTGAAGCTTTTTGGATTATTGTGCTCGAGCAGCCTATACAGAGCAGAAAAAACAATAGCGACGGCCATGTATGCATAAAACACAGACAGCACTCTCGCTATAAGGTTTTTAATTTCCTTTGCGCTTTTTACGAGACCCTTAATTATCGTAATTGCTGAGTGGCTTAGCATTGGGCCAATAATGCACAGAGCAAAAAAAGCACCATACCCCCAAAGCAATGGCTTATACATGTCTTGTGCTTCCAGCCTGTTCCTGAAATTAAATATGTGATCCAAGTAGACATAAAGGCCAACCATAACCACGTACCAAAATGGTAGCTCGATAAACTTTTGAATTCCGGATGTGCTTTTGCTGTTTCTGTTATGCAGCGGGTAAGGAACGAAGCTCTCCATTCTCCAGTAACACAAGAGAAGAATCAGGCTTGAAAGGACCAAAGGGATTTCTGGAGCGATGTCCCAGTAAAGCCAGATGCTTAATATGAAAAAATGAAACATTCCAAAAATAATTGGAAAGGCTATAGCTGTCTGTAGTGCAGATTTGGCTATCGTTTTTGCGAGTGATTCTTTTGTGCTATTCATATTTCTCTTTCTTTATGGTTACCTGTTTTGCTAGAACGCTGACTAGCCGACTTTGAGTTTGCCCACGGTCTGGTCACCTGCCACATCATCCGTGATCGCACCCGGCACTCCAAAGCCCAAATACACGCAAGTCATCCCTTCTGTCTTACCTTCAGCACTTTGGGGTTAGTATTCCATGCCGCCTGCTTAAACCTAGAGGAGAGCATTCCGCTCTTGGCCGAAAGCGAGCTATCTCGAATGGCCGCTTTGGGTCGAAAGCAGCCTGTCGCGACAGGCTGTAGTGGATCGTTTACTGCCTTTCGTGACAGGCAGCAGTCGGCCAACAACAGACCTTCGGCATCGGGTCTGCTTCTCGCCTAAATATCGGCAATAGTTGGCGACAGCATTTCCCCCTCTAGATGTCGATACGTGAAATCTGGAAACCGCACCACCAAACAACTCCAAATTTCCCGAAATGCTACCGCCGCCTCATGCGAATCTCGGTATGTGCGTCCCTGAGCCATGGAAGATATTAGTCTCAATCGGTGAGACTCGCACAACTCTTTAAGTTCCGAACCAAAGTTAGAAACTGTGGACTCATTATATGCAGAAGGAAATCTATTTATTATAAGAGTAAATATTTCTCGAAAAGCGGATAGCTCCTTAGGGTTGGGGGCGGTTATAGCGGCATTGTAGCCCCACCAGCTTCCTGATAGTGAGTGAAGGTTCGCAGACTGTTGGAAGGCAGTACCTATTCCATTTGAAGTCTTGCACGCCCACGCAAACACATTCAATCTGAGCAAACCTTCTTTATTGAGCATAACGTCATCGAGACCTATCGCAAGCTCATCATTTTGCCCATAAACTCTATTTACACCTCCATGACCCATCAATAGCACAGACTTAGTGTGAATCAGTTTAAAAATATCAAACAACGCCTGCTGGGTGGCGTCTTCGCCAACAATTAGATTTGAACTATAGGGGAACAAGTGCCTGGCAAGTCTAGCATTTTCATAAGTGGCTATATCATATGCGGGTACAAATGCTTTAAGCATCTTTGTCATCCTCTAACGCTTGAGCCGCCAAAATATCTCGGGAGAGACGCAGAAGATCTGAAACATATCGCAACCCTATTTCATCTCCCTGAAGTATTTTGTCCCCCAACTGACCGGCAGAATAGTCTCCTTCTAAAGTTCTCCAGCTTATTTTATCATGGGGTAGTTCGCGTAATAAATTGGCGAAAACTTGCCTATTCAAGCTCTCGGAAATGACAGCCTCTGAATAAGCGTGAGTACGTCCCAGCGCCGTTTCTATACCCCTTACAAAACTTAAAAGTGAAGCGCTTGATGCCACAGCGCGCCCAATATCCATACGACGTAAAAAAGAAAAATCTCCTCGATAATAATTTCTGCGAAATGCCTTTTTAGCGAGGCGCCAAGGCTCAACCATAGATTCAGGCGTGACTATTCTCCTGATTGCTGCGATAGCTGAATCATCATCAACTGCAAAATCCAAGGCAAGTTGTTTGTCTGCAAATAACCAAGCTTCGATTGTAGGAACTGCACAAAATACAGGAATCCGAGGATGTCCTAGATATTCACGAGCGAACTGGACGGAATCAGCCACTGAAGATGAGTCCGCATCAATCAAAGCAATGGCGTTGTCATTATCAGTCAAATTTTTGACCATTTTCCTAACCTGGTGCTTGCCATCACATTGAATTATGTCAAAGCCTGCATCGACCTCTAGGCCCATGGCGATTAAAATATTTGCCACTATCTGCCTGTCGGAAGGCCCTTCAACAAATATCTTTAGCTTTCCATTAGGCAGCCGACTTAAAAAATTAGCACGTTTCATTTTATTCTCCGAAGCTTGAGATTGCTGGTGTCAATTATTTAACAGGCTTGCGCCAAATATCATTGGGTAGCACCTGTTTGGCAACTACAATCGAAACTCGTTAGCTGCGCAATACCGCAAACATACAATCACTTTTAATTATTATCATTCCCACACTACTGAAAAGCCTATCGCTCTGCTTTTGGATAAATTTTGCCGCTTTGCAATGACCGGAGGTAGCCTTTGTTGACCGTCCGCAAATGGCCGACTTCTGCCGTCAGTGAGACCTCAACTTGCGCCAGCAAAATACTCGCTTTCCTCAGGGGCATTTTTCCAAGATTCAAGAGCAGTGATCACGTCTTGGCTGACAAGGGTGCCATTGTCCGCGAGACACAGCACTTCTGAAGCAACAGCCTTGTTTTGAGGGATAGTTCCGAGCTGGTAGCCTGGAAAGAAAGACCCTGCGCTTGCAAAGCGAGGATGGATGTTCACTACGATGAGTGGCGCGATCACGACGCTATTGGTCTCGTCGTGGAGAACCTCAAGCTTGATCAAGAAAAGAGACAGCCCATTAGGATCTGAGTCATAGTCAGTCTCCAGGCGGAATGTTACTCGCTCCGTCTCCTGAGGCTTCACTTCGTGGTGAACCTTTATGCGCGAAACTGACCCTTCCTCTTTGTATATCTTTAGGTCGTACGTAGCCGAGATAGGTACAAGACTATGGTGGTGATTAGTCAACGTTTCCCAGTGCTTGAGCGTGGTTACCCTAACTTCTTTTATAAAAGTGACTTGCGTACCGCGATTGACCAGCTTCAGCTCTAAAGAGGTGATGTATTCCTCGTTTTCGCCGCTACAGCTTTCAACTTCATACAAGTCAACAATCTTGAGGCCCGGAGCATTATCTACTAGATGCTTTGGCACAGGGTTCAAGATTGAAGCTGCAAGCAGTTGTTTGTAAAGCCTCAACGCTTTTCGATCAATGATCTCAGCGTGCGCCATTTTATGATGTTTGTCGCAGAGAACGATTAGGTTGCTTGGATCGTTATTCTCACGGTTGTGATCAATATGGTGAATTTCCAGGTAAGTGTGCTCAGTACACTGATTAATTGCGCAGCAATGACCACTCTCAACTTTAATTGCTCTGGCAACCTCTGCCGCAATGGTGGGGCGTTTCGTTGTGTAGATGCTATCCATGCTCTTACTCACAGAGATCAGAGTTAATTTTTTTATCGAGAAATTATAGCAAATCAGTCAGTTGCTCAAGATCGACTACCGGGTGCGGTGCTCCCCAGCCGAGAAAGCTCCCTGGTCGACCAGCAAGGCCCCTGCCACCTCAGCTCCCTTCAGAGCCGGTAGGAGCTATAACGTCTACCACAGATACGAAGACATGAATTCGGGTCTTGGAAAGGGTTTCCAAAGGCCGTAACGGCATTTAGCCAGTTCATGATCATCTGACTATGCCAAAATCTACGCCCGGCCCCAACGACCAAGGAAAGGTATGAGTTTTTTCGAACGTTTGTTCGCGTTCCGACAGAACGAATTTCGGACACCCCTTGAGGATTTTCTCACCGAGCTTTTTGCCGAGTGGCTACGTCAAGTGACGCTTGCTGGTCGAATCTCAGAGGTGCTGACTGACCTCTTCAAGCTGGCACCGGCCCAACTTGGAGAATTGAGTAAACTCAATTCAATTATCTGGGAAACTCAACACGTCATTGGTCCAGGCGACCACCGGGCTGAGGGCAAACGCCCAGACCTGATTGGACGATGCTCAAATTTTTTCCTGATCATCGAGAGCAAAATCGCAGCTGGATTTACCCAATACCAGGATGAACTTGGGCGAGTCGATCAACTGTCCATGTACCAGTCATACCGTAGAAGTCGCAAGGAGGTGTGTGGCGGCCTTGTCCTGATTACACACTCCACTTTGCCTCCGTCAGACTGGACACATCAGACGCTGTACTGGCGTGCTGTTGAAAAGTACTTACGAACTTTCACAGACCATATCTCGTCGACCAGTGCATTGAATTACCTCACTAACCAACTCAAAAAATTCCTTGGAGACAACGATATGAATGGAACACGTATCGATCTAGCGGATATTACTGCCTACCCTGCCTATCAACGACTTACGCGAGGGCTGGCAGGGTTGGGTAAAGCTGCGGATAGCTGCCTTAGAGCGGAGTTTCAAGGGGCACACCTTGAAAAACTTCGAGTTCCTCGTGGGGGCAGTGGTGGAGACTTCATCTCGCCGACTTTTTGCGGATTGACGCTCACCAATGACGGCTTCAAATGTCATGACGCTCAACTCATTTTGTGGGCCGGCACCCTCACCGGAAAAGTTTACGAGTACATTGGGCCGTTCACTGACGGGATACCAGACCTCTCTGTCGGTATTGGCTTATGGTTCTATGAGGACGTCCGACAAGAGGCCAGTGACTACCTGATAGCGCTGTGCGAGAAGCTCAACAGCCCGGAGAAAGGGACGTGGGTACTGGAGACCCACTCTCGCGATGGTAGGGGGCCAATTATCTTGCTGTCGATTCGTCGATCTCTCATCGACTTGCATGTTCAAGCTGCTGGCGGCGACTTGGACGATATCGCCAGTGAGTTCTTTTCAACTCACAGCAAGTCACTTCTAATTGAGCTTTCAGCGCCACACTTGGAAACCGGTAGGAGCGCTGATCAGTTTCTGTTTGAGATGGTTGCTGCAGAACAGATCACCGTTGATTTAATTGACGCTGAGTGACTGCTCCTGGCCGATTTCTGCCTTTCGTAACTGGCAGAAATTGGCCAGTTGCAGCTTGGCAGGGATACACGCCCGCTCGCTGTCATCTGCTTTTAACATGTCGACCTTGTTTCGCACAGGGTCAAGGCTGCCGTCGTCATCTATCGTGCATCCTTTGCACGTTATGTTTTTCTGCGACTGACATGTCGTCATCCTTCGGTCATCTGATGCGAAGCTGGGTCACACCCTGAGCCAGTCCGCCCACTTTCCGTAGATTTCCGACGGTAGAACGGTCTGAAATCGAATTCCGGGGGCTCAGCGATCGGTCACCATTTTGGCTCTTACAGCGAAGAGAGCCTTGGCCATGAGTAAAGACGCACAGACGATAGTCACCCTGCTGGATCAGCAGTACGAGCAGCTGCTTACGGACGCGAGATGCTTGGTAGCAAGCTATGTGGATGCGTCCATGAAGCTGTACAAAAAGACTGGGGTCAAATCTGTTGTGGCCGGCGTATCAATCAAGCAGGTGAGCCCGAATGCTTACTCGATCTACTGGTGCAAGCTGGTGCCACTGCAAGGGCAACAAAACAAATTCGCGCCCCTGACTATTGCCAAGGGGAATGGCAAACATAAATACCCGGCTTCCTCGTTTGAGTTTGTTGAATACCCATACCGTAACCTCGTTCTGCAAGTTGAGGGGCGGCTTGCAGAGATTCGCCGCGTTGCGAGCGAGAATCGTCAGCTACGTCGGACGTTGGTCGCTTATGAGAAGAAGCTGTCTAGATACCAAGCGCTTAATCATGGCGACCTCTATTCGGCAGGGTAGCGGCTGAGTACCTATAAGCAGTGCCGAACAGATTTGACCCGATTGTAAATCCCGAAAGCCCCGTGCAGCTTGGTCTGGCGGGGCTTTCTCGTATCAGCAGTGAACTACGGCGAGATATATTGCTGCGCTTGATCGGGGAAGGCGACGGGTTTGGGCTATAAGCAGTGTAGGGCGCTAAATCTACTCGTTGTCAGCCAGCAGGCCCATGCAGGCGGGGGCGGAGGCCGTATTTGCTATTAGCAGTGACGCTTACGACCAAGTCAGCCGGCCAGCTTTGTTTTGTATTAGTAGTGAAAGGCTTCACTTTCATAAAATAAACATTGGTAGGTGCCGTTCCAGCTGGTACCTGTGTCGCGCAGCGGGTGGTGACGGTAATGCGCTACCCCTCGTTGCCTCGCTGCTGTTCGAATGCAATGCGGTTCATTACGCAGATGGGGATGGGGTAGCCTTGGATGTGGGTCGTGAGAGCCTCGTTGCCTGCGATCACCATGATGCAGGATAGGCCTCTGCGGAAGCGCATCCCTCGTCCCGAGTAGTTGCGCGGGATGATCTCCCATGATTCGTCGTCGTAGTAACAACCAACGATTTCTGACCAGTGCAATTGGATGCCCGCGCCCATTATGCCTACTGGGGTCAGGCAGAAAATTTCTACCTGGGTTTCCTGCCCAAGAGGTACAGCGTAAACCCGACCGTTTGGTGCAATAGGTGGGAAGTACTGCCCGTTACCGAGGTGACGAAATTCCATGGTGGTGCTCCGGATAGATGAGGTCGCTAGACACTCTCCGGTAGCTTTCGGAAAACCCAAGATGAGATGTTGCCCGCGAGTCGGCGCGCGAGTTTTAGCGTGCTGGGCAAGCTAGCTCGCCACATGGCGAGTGTGCATGTTGCTGAACTAAACACTTCGGCGCTCCGCTCACTTTCTCTATGGCGCGGAAACTGCCAGCCAATACGAAGTCGTCCCGTGACCTCATAGGCTTGGGGAAATAGTGCTTATCGCAGCAGTAGGGTGCCTTGCCGATGGATTGGGTAAGCGCCCGCTGCCAAAGGGCAGCGGACAGTCTGTTGCAGGTATCTGGTCGTGCCGCTGAAGGCTCAATCGTCGCCGTGTTTCTTGTCCAGGTGCGCTGCGACCATATAGCCAATTACACCTGCGATAGTCAGCGCACTGATGACGGCAAGCACGGCGTATACAAGCAATTCAAAACGATCCATACCCTGACTCCTTTGTTTCGAGGTCTGCCAAGGTTAAGGGCGTCTGATCTAATCCCAAATCTGCTGTGTGATGGCTTAGCGACTGGTACCGGCGGTTTCCTTTCTCAGGTTGGCTCGGACACCAACGTACGCATCAGTTTCCCAGATACGCATATTCCCGAGCTCGTAGGCGACGTGATTCCGAGCCTCCAGATCCTCATCGTAGGGAGCTTTTCCCCCAAGAATCGGGGCGTGGTGACCAGACAATCGCCGGTAGAGCTCGCAGGCATATGCCGCGCGACAATCATCAATGTTTAGTCCGTGAGAAAGTAAAAGCTCTTGAGCTGCAGGTAGGTTCTTTAATTTCCATGTACACCAAGCTGCTGGCGTCGCCTGACTGCTGCCCTGACGTTTTTGAAATGCCGCGGCCTTCTCCAAAATTACAATTTGCTCAGGGGCAGAGATATTAATGATCCGATGCTCATGTTTATCTTTGCTGAACACATAAAAGATGTTTTCTTCTTCGGCGTTCTTGTGAGCATCTTCTGCGTCGAAGAAAAAAGCCTCAAGCAATGACATGCCGAGGTATCGAACTGACCTGATTAATGTTGCTAGCTGCTCTGAGTAGAGAGCCTGAATATCCACCATCGCGGCTTCAAAGTTAGTACGGTCAAGACTGCGCGGTACGGTAATCCGTGCATGGCTTGGAAAGCCAAGACGGCTACCGACGTTAGCCGCTGCGCCTTTCCAGCGCCCATTAGTTGCGAAGCCCATCACTGAATATACAGTCTCAAGCAGGCCAGACACGTTTTGCAGCGGGAGATTTCCTTGGTATGCCTGGGTGTAGAGCTCTTCCCCGTACTCCCTCACCAATTTTTTATTGACGAATTCCAGGATGTCTACCTCATGAGACTCGTTGGCATAAACACTAAACTGCGCCCATTGCTGGTCGTGGATCATGGCCTCGTGCTGACTGAGAAGCCCGCGCCGGACTGCCTCTCTGAGAATTGCCGAACCGACCTCGGTCAAGTCCTGATCAAAATGTGCGTGGAAACTCTGCTTCATGGTCATTCCTCCATTCAGCTCAGGTGCTGAGCTGCTGAAGGAAATGTTGAGCGAGGAAAAATATTCTGGGGTTCGTTTTTGGTCGCTTTCAGCGCCTGAAATTGACGAGCGCATCCGTCCGGTAAACGGTCATTTATGGCACACCTATCCCAAATGATCTTTTGGACTTGGGATTTCCCGTTTTCCTGTCACTTTTCCCGTACCGAAATCAGTGTGAGAAAAACGTATGGGAAAGCGGATTGGATATGCCCGAGTGTCAACTGATGATCAGAATCTCAATCTGCAGCGAGATGCACTTGCTCTGGCTGGGTGCTCCTTGGTTTACGAAGAGACCATGAGCGGCAAGTCAGCGGATAGGCCGGAGCTAATGCATTGTCTCAAAGCTCTACGCAACGGTGACATCCTCGTCGTGTGGCGACTGGATCGCCTCGGCCGCTCGCTGCCTGATCTGGTCGGTATCGTCAGTCGCTTGGAGCAGGGGGGAGTAGGATTCGAGTCAATCAACGAGCATATCGAGACCACCAACGCTGCCGGCAGGTTGATTTTTCATGTGTTTGCTGCACTGGCCGAGTTCGAGCGCAACCTGATTCGAGAGAGAACTCGTGCTGGACTGGCTGCGGCTCGTGCTCGTGGACGGAAGGGGGGACGCAAGCCTGCGTTGGATGACCGTCAGGTGCGTGAAATACGGGCGCTTCTCAAAGATCCTGAAATTCGGGTAATGGATATTGCCCAACGGTATAGCGTTTCCCGGACAACACTTTACCGCTATGTTGGACCGTCGAAATCATCTGCAGCTATTTAATTGATGTTGATATCTTCCGCTTAATTGCTCAAAGGGTGGTCGAGCAGGCGAGCGAAGGTTATATCTGGCGTACTAGTCGTAGCGGTAACTGGATAAGTGGGCTCTCCATGTGAGGTTTAGCAGCATCACTTGATGGTCATTGGCCGACCCGCTGGAGAGTCGAATGCAGCTTTGATGGCTACGCTCCATTGAGTGCGGTTATCCTCTGCCCACCCCAATGCCAAGGATTATGTGATGATGCTCGGTCTGAACCTTCTGAAGCAAACCAAAGATGATTTCCTCGCAGACCTTGCGACTCTGGCGAAAGCGCAAAGCACGCTCATCTTCATCGACACCAACATCATTTCCTACTTGTTCAAGCTCCATGCCGCAGCTCGGCAGGAATTTTTTGACTGGACTGCTAAGGCGATCGGCGAGGGACGGCTCTTCCTCCCAGCCTGGTGCGCAGGGGAATATCTGGCGCGCGTAAGAGAAAACCAGCTTCACACCTATACCCCGAGAAGTAAGGACGATCAACCGAGAAACCAGCTTGAGGCGATGCTCGATACCGCTTCGCTGTTTGTCGATGAAGCCGTTCTCGCGGCTTCGGGTTTCGCCGGCACTCGGGCTCAATATCTCACAGGGTTTCGAGAAGCAATCGATGGTCTGAAGCAGTACACGCGGGCTTTTCGTCATCAGTTTGACCCCGACAAGATCCATGCAGAGATCGAAGAGTTTCTAGGGCCAGTCGTTCTGGATTCGCCGGTCGCTCAACTCTGCGACCGGGCTGCCAAAGCGGGTCCTTCGCGCATCGAACACCGTTTGCCACCTGGCTTCAGGGATGAGGCCAAGCCTGAGAATCGCTTGGGCGATTTGATCATCTGGTTGGAGATTATTCGCTACAGTGAGATCCGAAAAGACGATTTCACCCATGTGCTATTTTTGACCAACGATGAGAAGTCGGACTGGGTGTACGCACCTGCGAAGCGACTCGATACCGTGCGTGGTACGCTGAAGCCAGTTCCGAACAATAACCCGGCCTTAAAAATTATCGATCCGCGTCTGGTTTCTGAATTCAAACAGGTGGTGGGGCACGAGCACGTTTCAATCTGTACCTTGTCCGCATTGGTTCAGGGCCTGTCGAAGACCGATCCTACGGTGGTTGCTCAACTCGCTGCTGCTATCCAGATCGAGCTGGTGGCGAGCGATGGTGTAGCTACTGAATCCGGAGCCGCGGGAGTCGAAGCCGCTGCTGTTGAGCCACAGGCGGCGGTGGAGGTGCAAGCTGTAGAGCCTGAGGTAGTCCAGGAGGTGCCGGCAGAGGCTGATCCGGTTGAGCCCGTTCTTCCTGCCGAGCCTGTAGCACCGGCGAACATAGATCCTGGTGAAGCGATAGCACAGGCCATCCATATTCAGGGATATCGTGATGCTGACTACCATTCGAGCGGCCCTGATGCGCTCAACGATATAATCAGTTCGCTGCAGTCACATAACTGGTATATCCAGAACCCCGCGATTCTTAAGCTCAGAACGATCCTGCAGGAACACTTTCCGCCTACCTCCTGGTTCGTCTTGGGGCGTAATATTTACCAAGCCGCTTGTGGCAATGCGCAAAAAGCCATGGACTTCATACTCAACCTCGATTCGCGATTGAGGGCGTTTCCGGAGCCTGCTTCGAAGTACGTGCTGGCAGGCATCGTTTATGAAATCTACTTCAACGGTCAAGGTGAGTTGCGTCAAACGCCCAAGGCGGGAGCGTTTGCGAAGCCGTTAGCCCTTGTCGCCAAAGAAGATTATGAGGATGTGCGAGGCTTTATTCGCTCCAAGCTTGAAGCAGCCGGTGCCAACCTATTCTTCACGCCAGGGGATGAGCGGCAGTGTCTGGTCGTTGTTCGAACAGAGCCAGTAGGACAACCGGATGATACCGAAGAGAAGCGGATACTGAGTTCGATTACCCTAGACGGACATGAAATTTTGGTCGATGCGCTGCCTGCGGGCGACGAATTGTTTGTTCGATATCGACTCTCTTATCGAGCCAAAGACATTCTCGAAGATATCGCCATCAGCCTGTCGATTCCCGACTGGGCTCTGAGCTTGGAGCTGGATCCGCAAGTTAAAGCTGATGCTCGTTTCTACGTACCTGAAAATCGCTGGCTCAACCCTGGTGTCGTGCTGGACGGAGCTGAGGCGGACTGAGTTGCTTTAGATGTTGCCTGGGAGACGTGGGCAGTCCCAATGCCCATCCGCCCTGCATACCTGTTTTATGTGACCGTATACCGAGCTTTTTCCGAGCTCTACGAACTGATGCCCACGAAATGCAAGACTCTTCAGCTAGAGACTTCAACGCAGTGATTGCAACAGGCCCAGCCTGTAACGTCTCCTTCAGAAAGCTGCACGCTTCTTGAATGGCTGATGCTGGTATTGGGCTGTTCGTTTGCTCGATAGCAGCCAGAATGGCTTCAGCGCTTCCTTCGATGGCCTCTCCCCATCGAATGCAGGTTGTCTCCAACTGCTCGTCTATAACGATGGGCTCAACGAAATACTCGATCCCTCCGCTATCAATCGAAACGTTGGACTTGGCTCGGACAAGCACCCTGGCTTCTGAATATTGATCCTTCTCTGCCACCAGTACAGTGCGAGCGAGCGCGGAGAATGCCTGGCTGCCGATTACACGATTAGCTGCGGAGGACTGAGACGTACCTTTGCTCAGGTGAGATATGCCGAGGACAGCGCAACAATGCCGCTCTGCAAAATCCACTACCATTTGTAGCCCCTGTCGAACTTCGTTTGCTCGGTGCATGTCCCCCCGAATGAGGTTGATCAGTGGGTCGAAAATCAGCAATGAAACGCCGTCAATCCGTGCGGCTGCCTCGTTCAAAAGGGCAAAGTTGGCTGCAGGATCAAATTGTCGCCTATTCCCACTCTGATCCCTGAGCCCTTCGATAATGTGCACGCGGTTTAGGTCTGCATCTGCAGCCGTAAGGCGAGGAATTATCGTGTCAGCTATACCATCCTCGCCACTCCAGATTACGACGTTGCCTGCGGCCTCACATTTGCTACCATCTGGCCAGGAATCTCCTTTACTAAGCCTGGCTGCCAGCGAGATTGCCAACGTGGTTTTGCCGCATCCACCTGCGCCGGCAAGAATGGATAACTTTGCCCTTGGCAGCCAGCCTGGCCAAATCCACTGGATTTTTTCCGCTGGAATATCGACCGCTGCTGTGAGTTCTACCATCCAGCCCGGTTGTTGAGGTGTTTGGCGCTGCATTACAGCGCCTCCCTTTGTCGAATCCAAGCCTGGATTTCACTGTTACGCCAGCCGACGCTGGAGCCGCACAAAAGGCGTTGGCGCGGGAAAAGGCCCTCCGATATTTTGCGATAGATCGTTGAGCGTTTTAGGCCGACGATTGCCTCGACATCGCGCAAACGAAGAATTTTGTCATCGTCGCCGACGTCGTCAGAGTTGCTAACGTGCATTTCCATAGGTTTGAGTCCTAGGTTCTGAAGCGTGGGGCAGCGTCCTCCGGCACTACTGCGAAAAAGGGTAAAAGACGGATATCGGCTGGCTATATAGCGAGCAGGGGCAGATGCCACACGCATAGGTATATGCGCGTTTCCGAGATTTATGGTCGGTAGCGTCGGAGGTCGTTGTGGGCTACAGAGAGTCTAGGGGCACTAAGGCTTCTAGGGGCAGAACGGACTGCGAGTGTTCTGACCAGATACGCAAATCAGCCAATGGCAGCTGATGCGGCCCGTTCAGCGGATGCGAACGAGGCGAAAGTTTTTAACGTCGTTACCAGAGCGACGTGGCGGACCGTTGCGGATCGATAGGGATCGCTTGGGACGGACAATACTTAACATGAGAGTGCCGGGCTGGCAATCAGCAGATGCTCTGCCTTGGTTGGGAAACGGAGGCCCAACCAAGGCAGTAGTTGACTGAATGCTTAGCGTTCTATCGGACTCAACTAGTCATCTGTGCCGATATCGAGTTTGGGCAGCGCCTTGACGATTTTCTGGGTTTCCAAGCTGACGGTGACCACGCGCTGGAACACCTCGAGTGGGTACTTGGGGTTGCCCATGGTTTCCACGGCCCAGTCGTTGGCGTCATTGACGATGCCGCTGGCCTTGTCGGTACGCACCGCTTGGCGCTCCATCACCCAGTCCAGCGCGGCCTTCCCGTTGACCACGTAATCCCAGGCAGCCTCGGGGATGCCCTTGAGGGTGATGCGGTGGTTGTAGATGACGGTAGTTTTGTCGCCCTTCTTGGCGAACTTCATCTTCTCCACGCGGTAATCGGCGTCGGTGAGCGTGCCCTTGGCCTCAATGGTCAACGGGTACTGCTCGACGGTTTCGTAGTTAAGGTGAAGGTCGGCCAGGTTGCGGCCTGCTTTGCTGAAGGCCCAGAAGTCTGCAGCTTTCTTCACAGCCGGAATGCGCGGCAATTCCTTGCCGAGGTTATCGGCAAAGCGCTCGCGGTAATCCGGGGAATGCAGGATGCCGTATACGTAGTAGAAAAGGTCTTCCTTGCTAACCTGTTCACCTGGGTAGGCCGTGTGGAAGTGAGCTAGACCTGCGTCGGTGATGGCATCGCGGCGGCGCAAGCCACCTGCAACAGGCTCAGCAAAGAGGTCATCTTTCGAGGTTTTGGCTGCTTCGTCGTAGAGGTAGAGAGGAAAGCATTGTGTACCGCCGTCTGTCTGTAGTTCAGGCGTGCAATCCACCATTAAAGCAATTTGGCCACTTTCGGAGGGCCGCTGCTTAACCATGATGAGCAAGTTCCCTGCATTAGCATCCGGAAACATACGAGGTAGCTGATTCACATAAGCATTGAGCATGCGATCAAAGTAACCATGCTGCTTTGTGAAGGGGCGATACAGACAAGTGATCAATCCTGTTGCGTTGAAGCGAGCGTACTTACCCTTTGCACAATCATTGCGTAGCCCGCGTGTCCAACTAATTTGGGATGCGTCTGTATTAATGAAGTCGGTAATGGCCTGAGCCTTGGCTTGAGCATCCATACCAGGAGTTGCCTCGATAAATCGATCGACCTCGCCGTTATAGAACTCAATCATTGAAGCTACTTTGCTTTTCAGCATTTTCTCTGAGCTGTTGAAAACCCAAGCATCTCGACCGGTTTCCAGCCCTCTGGTGTAGTTATCAAAAAGCGTTGGCTCGCTCTTATCGTTCTTGGAGCCCAAAGCTATGAACTGACTAAAGCTGTTATCGCGTTGCTTCAACCAATCACCATGCTCGTCCGGGACTACATGCTGCCAGCCTGGAACACCGGCTACGCTGGCATAGCTGACGATCTTTTTCAGCTTTTCTTCGCGACTGAGATAGTCGCCAATATCGTGGAAATGGATCTGACCGTGAACCTCCGCTTCGGGGTTCTTGACCAGTAGTGAAATAGCAATGGGGGCGCGGCTGCCACTGCCAAAAATCTTGCCACCTTCCTTACGTGACGTTTCGCCACTGGTACGCTGATTGCCACGAAGGTGGAACACATAAAGGCTTGAGAACTCATCTACAAGGCACTTGCGCAGGCCGTCTGCTGTGTTGGCCTCAACAAAACCTGCGTTGGTGACAAAGCCAATCACGCCAGCATTGCCAATACGATCACTGGCCCAGCGAATGGAGCGAATGTAACTGTCATAGAGCGCGTTCTTGTTGTTCGCGTCTGAGCGAGCGGCATAGGTTGTTCGAATACGCTCATCCAGACTTGGATAAGAGACGTTGGCGTTATTGGCGTTGGCATCACCTTGGCCCACCGAATACGGCGGATTTCCCACAATTACCCGTATATCCAAATCTTTCTGCCGCTTGCGCCGGGCGCTGTTGTCCTCCAGCAGTGCGTCTACCAAATCGTCCTTCTCATACATCTGGAAGGTATCGGTCAGGCAGATGCCTTCAAACGGGGCGTACTCGTCGATTACTTCGCCATGGTAGGCCGCTTCGATATTGATGGCGGCAATGTAGTAGGCCAGTAGTACCAGCTCGTTAGCGTGGATCTCGTGCCGGTATTTGTGCGGCAACTCTTCCGGCTTGATCAGGCCAGACTGGATCAGGCGGGTGATGAAGGTACCGGTGCCAGTGAACGGGTCGATGATGTGGACGCCCTTACTGCCCAGGGTTTGGCCGAACTCCTGTTGCAGCAGGTGGTTGACGCTGTGGAGGATGAAGTCCACCACTTCGACCGGGGTGTAAACGATGCCCAAGCGCTCGGTCATCTTGGGGAAGGCGTTGCGGAAGAACTTGTCGTACAGCTCGACGATGATCTTCTGCTTACCCTGGGCGTTGTCGATGCCGGCAGCACGCTGACGCACACTAGCGTAGAACTTCTCGAGGGTATCGGCTTCCTTGGCCAGGTGATGTTCGTGAAGCGCGTCCAGTACGCCTTGCATGGCCTTGGACATGGGGTTGTGACTGGCAAAGCTGTATTCATCGAACAACGCATCGAACACTGGCTTTGTTACCAGATGCTGGGCAAGCATTTCGACGATCTCGCCATCGCTGATGCTGTCGTTGAGATCATCGCGCAGCTCTGCGGCGAAGGCCTCGAAAGTCGCTCTCTCCTGGGTATATTCAGGGTTCTCCAAAATGCCCTGGATACGGTCGATATGGGTGCGGGCGATCTTGGCGATATCGTTGGCCCAGTCTTCCCAGTGGTGGCGGTTGCCGCACTTGTCGACGATCTTGGCGTAGATGGCCTTCTCGATTTCCCCCACCTCATAGGCCAGCTCGGCCTGCTGGGTCATCTGGCCTTCGACATCGTACTTAGCGCGTTTTTCACCAATGCCGTACTGGCCTTTGCCTACCTGGCCGTTGCTGGTGCCGCTAGTTTTCCTGGCCTTTTTCTCGGCCTTGTCGGTGATGGCGATGACTTCCATCTTGCGCGGGTCAGAGCCGATCAGGTCGAGCTTGTTGACCATGGCGTCGAAGCTGTCGTCGTGCGACCGCAGTGCCTGCAGTACCTGCCAGACCACTTTGTAGGTCTGGTTGTCATTGAGCGCTTCGTGGGGCTCCATGCCGGCCGGAATGACCACGGGCAGCACCACATAGCCGCGCTTCTTTCCCGGTGCGTTACGCATTACCCGGCCAACGGATTGCACCACGTCGACCTGGGAGTTACGCGGGGTTAGGAAGAGCACGGCGTCAAGCGCCGGTACGTCCACACCTTCAGACAGGCAGCGAACGTTGCTGAGGATGCGGCAGGTGTTGGCTGGCGGTTCTTCCTTGAGCCAGTTGAGCTTGGCTTCCTTAGCACTTGCGTTCATGCCGCCATCGACGTGTGCGGCTTCGCAGATGATGCGTGAGGACTCATCGATGTTTTCTGACTCCTGATAAGCCTCCACCACCGACTGGAACATGCTGGCGATATTGATCGAGCTGACCTTGTGCTTGGTGCCTTTGTAGTTGGGCGAGATGACCTGGCAGAAAGCCACAGCGCGTCTCATGGGCTGATCATCACCCACCAAGTTTTCGGCCAATCCCTGCTTGGCCAGTGCCTTCCAGCAACCGACTATCTTGGCGGCGTCGTCTACCTTGAGTTGGTTGTTCTCGTCCTTCAGCATCTCCTGAAGGCGGCGGCTGATGGTGCTCTCCTCTACGGTGAGTACCAGCACCTTGTAATCGGTGAGCAGGCCGCGCTGAACGGCCTCGGAGAAGTTGATGACGAACAGCTCTTTGCCGTAGAGGGCTTCGTCATCCATCGAGCATAGGGTGACTTCGCCGGACTCGGCCTTGAGCTTGGCGTTGTCACCGTAGATGCGCGGCGTGGCGGTCATGTACAGACGTTTGGTGGCGCGGATGTAGTCGGCATCATGAACACGCACAAAGTTGCTTTCGTCATCGTCGCCAAAGGTGGCACCCGTGGTGCGGTGCGCTTCGTCGCAGATCACCAGATCGAAAGCGGCCAGGCCATGATCAGCCTGGGCGCGGCTGATTACGTCGATGGAGTGATAGGTGGAGAACACCACGCTCATGTGCTCGGAATCGTGACGCTTGAGCATTTCTGCCGCGAGGCGATCTGCCTTGGTAGTGGCCGGGTATCGCAGTTCATGGGTGAACACCTGAACCGCGTCATCCTCTGCTTTTCGCTTCTTGCCTACGTCACTGTCGGAGCAGACGGCAAAGCTGTGGAGCGGAGTGGCGCTTTCCTGCGTCCATTCGGTAAGGGTCTGCGATAACAGCGACAGGCTGGGCACCAGGAACAGTACACGCTTACCCTTGCCGGCCTGCTGCTCGGCAATTTTCAGGCTAGTGAAGGTCTTGCCGGTGCCGCAGGCCATGATCAGCTTGCCGCGTTCGGCGTCCTTGAGGCCAGCGGCCACGGCATTCAACGCGGTTTGCTGGTGCTCGCGCAGCTGCTTCTTGGCCTTGAGAGCGACTGCCTGATTGGGCTGGTACTTGGCCCAGTCTATCTGGCTGTCTTCCAGGGCTTGCAGATCGATTTTACTGACTGGAGGCTGCTGGCCCTGCAACGCGTCCTCGGCGTGCTCGCTCCAGTTGTTGGTGGTGGCAACAATGACGCGGTGCGAGAACGGCGCTTTGCCCGAGGCGGTGAAGAAACTGTCTATGTCCTTCTTCTGGACTTTGTAGTCCTCGGCGTACAGCTTGCACTGGATGGCGTGGTACTCGCCGGTGCCCTGGGTGCGAGCCACTAAATCAATGCCCGCATCCTTGCCACTGAGGCTTTGTTCCTTCGCCCACTCCGCATACGTCCATACTTTGTCATAAAGGTCGCGGTAGGTGGCTTCGTTGCGGAGGTAAGTGCAAATCAGCTCTTCGAAGTAAGTACCTTTTTCGCGTTCGGTGACAGAAGCGCTGCGGTAGGTATTCAGCAAAGCTGATAAGGCTGACATCGGTAGGAATTCCTTTTGGACTGCGTCTGGCGCATTACAGGCGCCAAATCGGCGCAGTTTAGCAATTCAGCCAGTACTGGAGCGATAAGATAGTGCTCGTATTAGCTTGAGGGCTCGCTGGCTGATGGGGGCGCTTGCATTCAGCGTTTTATCGAGTCCAAAAAGTCGGCCCAGATCTGCATCATTTCACGCCGCTCTGGCAAGAAGCTGGTTCGATCGTACGCACGTCCCAGCGGATTTTTTACCGTGTGAGCAAGCTGATGCTCCAAGAGATCTGGGCGAAATCCCAGCACCTCCGCACCTATGGTTCTCGCTGTCGCACGAAAGCCGTGCCCAGTCATTTCGTCGCCGCTGATGTCCATGCGGCGTAATGCGCTGAGTACGGCATTGTTGGACATCGGCCGGTCGCCTCCTCGTGCCGAGGGGAAGGCGTATCGATGTCTGCCGGTGAGTGGTTTCAGCTCGCGCAGAACAGCGATTGCTTGCTGGCTCAGGGGAACCAAATGGTCCGGACGATCCTGTTTGGTGGCAGTGAGCCCTTTCATCTTGTGGCCGGGAATCAACCACTCGCCCGCATCCAGATTGACCTCCGACCACTCCATGTGGCGCAGGTCACCGGGCCGGCAAAACAGCAACGGAGCCAGTTTTAACGCACAACAAACAGGCATCGTTCCGCTGTAGCTATCCAGTGCTTTAAGCAGAGCGCCGAGCTTTTCAGGGTCGGTCACGGCAGCAAAGTGTTTCACCCGCTTGGCTGGGAGAGTGCGCGAGAGATTCCCGATCTGGTTGGGTGGGGTGATGCCGGCAGCTTCGGCGAACTCAAAAATCTGTTTGTAGATCTGGGCAACACGACGCGCCGTCTCGCGAGCGCCGCGCTTGATAATGCGCTGGAGGTTTTCGACCAGCATGGGCGTGCTGAAGCTGCTAATCGGGAGTTTTCCCAGCCAGGGGAAGGCATTGAGCTCAAGGCGCTGCCGTACAGTCCGGGTGTACTCCGGATCCCAGGTTGACTCGCGAATAGTGAGCCATTGCTTTGCGACCGATTCAAAGGTGTGTTGGTGATCGAGCTGGCTGACCACCTTGGCCATACGCCGTTGCAGCGAAGGGTCTTGGCCGCCGGCGAGCTGAACACGAGCGTCATAACGCTTGCGCCGGGCCTCCTGCAGGCCGACCTCAGGATAAACACCAAGCGCCAGGCGCTTTTCCTTTCCCAGAAAGCGGTACTTCAAGCGCCAGTAACGGCCTCCGTTGGGCTGTACTTCTAGGTACAAGCCCTGTTCGTCATACAGGCGGTACGGCTTTTCCTGGGGCTTGGCGTTGCGGCAGTTGGTGTCTTTCAGGGGCATTGGGGGCACATCCTCTCCGAGCGAGCTGATGAGCGTTTTATGCCCCCATATATGCCCCCGTCAACCGTGGGATGCCCTGGGATCAGGTGGGAAAGCGCGGGCAAGAAAAAAGCCGTAAAGCTCTGATTTCTCTAGGCTTTACGGCTTTTTTGGGTCTTCCTGGGAAGACTAAATGGTGGAGCCGGGGGGATTTGAACCCCCGTCCGCCAGTACTCCGCTGTCGGTACTACATGCGTAGCCGTTTCTATTAAGTTAACCCTCAGCGACCCGAAGGGCAGGGTGCTTTGGGCGAGTTGTGTAAGTTTTAGCCGCTTCGTCCACAACGTACTGCACGGCGATTCTGTTCTATATGACAATCACTTTGGGTTTACAGACATCCCCTGGTGATTGCTGGACCCGAAGGTACCAGAAGCTCAGGGCTAAGGCTGCTTACGCAGCGAGAGCGAATTCCTGGCCGTAGTTTTCGTCATTGGCAACTATAAGAAGTTGCAACAGTGGATTTACGAGTTCTGTTACCAACTCGGCATGCACCTAAAGTTTCGCGACCGGCGTCGAATCCTAAACGGCCCCGTGCTTGTAACTCGTTGTTTCTTAGTGAGTGACAAGCCTGTGCAGTGTACGCCAAACCGTCACGGAAGGCCAACCCGAAGGTTAGCCGTCCCTGACCGTGCTGCCTATTGGCCGCCTTTTTCGCTGTTCTGCAGGTCCTGCAGCGCCTTCGAGGTGATCTCAATGCACTTTTTGTCATCGCCGGCGGCGTGGGCTGCTTTAGCCGAAGACACAGCGGTGTCTATCTCGCCACTTTTACCACTGGTGTCGGTGGCGAGCAGCGCTTTACCGTTGTTGATTTTGTCCAGGTTGATCTGGCACAGGTCTTTATCACCTGCCGCGAAAGCAGGGGACGCCAGCATCGCAGCGGTAATGAACAAGCCAGCAAGAGCGGAACGCTTCATAGGGTATCTCCTTGCGCAAAAGGGCTCGACGCTGCTGGCATTGAACGGCTGCCAGCGACATCAGTGATGAGCCTCGTTTGTCGAGGCCTATGCAGATGACTACACCGGCGCGCAGGGGTTCTGTTTTTTTGCAGGCTCATTTTTGCAGGCTCGGTGGGCGCGAGCCTGCGTGACACGGTCCACCAGGTAGACCAGCCCGTGATAATCAATGCCGCCATGCTGGCTCAGGCCGATCTCACAGGTGCGGCTGGTGGAGATACCCTCGCTGCAATGCTGCACCGCGTCCTTGAGGGTGCGCAGTGAGTGGGCGTTGAGTTCCGGCGTGGTGAAACCCTTATCGCCAGCAAACCCGCAGCAATGAATGCCTTCCGGGATGACCACGGTGTTAGAGCAGCGCCGGGCCAGGTCGATCAGCGCCTGGCTCTCTCCCAGATGCTGGGTGCTGCAGGTGACGTGCACGGCGATGGGGGCTGCCTGTGGTGTGAAATCGAGGCGATCCATTAGGTGAGTGCGGATAAAACGCACCGGATCGTAAAGATCCAGCCGTGTTTCAGCCAGATCCTGCACCAGACGCAAGGTGCACGGGCTGGTGTCGCAGTAAATCGGGTCGAGCCCGCCGCGGCTGGCGTGGAGCAGGGCGCCGATCAGTTCCTGGCGCTTGTGTTCGGCCTGTTCAGCGTAGCCTTTGGAGGCAAAGGGCTGGCCGCAGCACAGGTTGTCCTGATTGTCGGGGAAGACGACTTGGTAACCGGCCTTTTCCAAGAGACCGCGGGTTTTGTCGTACAACGACATCTGTTCTTTATCTCCCGCCGCCGGGCCCATGGCGCGTGAGACGCAGGCGGCCAAGTAGACCACCCGTGGCCGCTCGTCCGTGACCGCCGGGCTGAAGCGGATGGCTTTCTCCGGCTGCGGCATGGCGTTTGTCCACTGCGGAATCTGTCCCTTGGACAGCTTGGTGACGGTGGCCGATAGCTTCGCCAGGCGAGGTGCGCCCAGCAGCATGCGTGCGCCGTTGGCGACATGCAGGGTAAAGCGCGCGCCCTGCAGCGCAGTGGCGAAATGAGTGGCGAGCCATTCGGCCGTTTTCGTACGGTCGGCGTCACCGCTGCGTAGTTTTTTTACCAGGTCGCCGGTATTGATTCCCACGGGGCAGCGTTGAGCGCAAAGGCCGGTGGCGGCGCAGGTGTCGATGCCTTGATAGTGGTAGGCGGCTTCTAGCTCGGTGGTGTCGACGCCCGCTCGTTTCTTCGCCTGGATATCGCGCCAGATCACGATGCGTTGGCGTGGACTCAAAGTCAGGCCTTTCGACGGGCACACCGGCTCGCAGAAGCCGCATTCGATGCACTTATCCACAAGCTCGTCGGCGGCGGGTAGCGGCTTGAGGTGTTTGAGGTGGATTTGCGGGTCTTCGCTGAGCACCACGTCCGGGTTGAGAATGCCATTGGGGTCGAGCAGGCGTTTGAGTTGCCACATCAATTGATAGGCGTCGCTGCCCCACTCCAACTCAACGAACGGCGCCATGTTGCGGCCGGTACCGTGTTCAGCTTTCAACGAACCACCAAACTCCACCGCCACCAGGTGCGCCACGTCGTCCATGAACGCTTGGTAGCGTGCGACTTCTTCCGCGCTGTTGAAGCCTTGGGTGAACACGAAGTGCAGGTTGCCTTCCAGCGCGTGTCCGAAAAGGATTGCTTCGTCGTAGTGATGTTTGTCGAACAGTTCGATCAAGCGATTTACACCGATTGCCAGTTGCTCGACCGCAAAGGTGACGTCTTCGATGATTACCGTGGTGCCGGTTTTGCGTACGGCGCCGACGGCGGGAAAGGTGTCTTTGCGAATGGCCCACAGGCGCGCATTTTCTACCGGGTCTTCGGTGAAATCGACCTGTTTCTCCACAGGGAAATCGGCCAGGGAGGCCATGATCAGCGCCAATTGCTCATGCAACAAAGACGGCGACGCTGCGCGAGATTCGATCAACAGTGCGCAGGCATTTTCCGATAGATGTTGTACGAAGGCGGGCATTCCCGGCTTGTCTTGAACCGAGCGCATGCTGCGTCGATCCAACAGCTCGACGGCCGAGACCGGTTGGGTCTTGAGGACGGTCACCGCGTTGCAGCAGGTCTCGACATCCGGAAACACAATCAAGGCCGAGGCTTTGTTCGGATGATCGACCACCGTGTCATAGGTGACCGCACTGATAAATCCAAGCGTACCCTCGGAGCCCACCAGCAGATGGCTGAGGATATCCAGCGGCTCATCGAAATCCACCAGGGCATTAAGTGACAGCCCGGTGGTATTTTTCAGGCGATATTTGTGGCGGATTTTTGCCGCCAATTCAGCGTTTGCCCGCGTCTCGCGGCCCAGTGTCGCCAGGCGTTCCAGCAGCGAGCCGTGTCGTTCGCGAAACGCCGCCACGCTGGCCGCGTCTTCGGTGTCCAGTCGGCTGCCGTCAGCCAGTACCAAGCGGATGCCTGCCAGGGTGTGATAGGTGTTCTGCGCTGTGCCGCAGCACATGCCGCTGGCGTTGTTGGCGACGATGCCGCCGATCTTGCAGGCATTGATCGACGCCGGATCCGGCCCGATCTTGCGCCCAAAAGGCGCCAGCCATGCATTGGCCTGGGCGCCGATCACGCCAGGTTGCAGGCGAATTTGGGTGCCCTGCCCACGAATTTCGCGGCCGTTCCAATTGTCCCCCAGCACGATCAGCACTGAGTCGCTGATGGCTTGGCCTGAAAGGCTGGTGCCGGCTGCGCGGAAGGTGACGGCCACACGGTCGCGTTGGGCGAGTTGCAACAGCGCCACCACCTCGTCTTCCGACTCCACGCGGATCACCAACTGTGGGATCAGTCGGTAAAAACTAGCGTCGGTGCCGAAAGCGAGGGTGGAAAGTGGATCGTCGAAACGCCGATCTTTCGGGATCAGTTGTGCGACGTCGCTCAGAAAAGCAGCAGGCAGGCTCATCGGTCCTCCAGAAATAGCAGACGCCGGAATGGGTGTCCGGCGTCGATTCTTACCCTATTACGTACCGACCTTAATGCACCAGCATTCCGGTGAACCAGTAGGCCTGAGCCAGGGTGATCAACCCGACGATCGTCGCAAAGAACAGGCTGTGCTTGAGGGTAAAGCGGAACAGGTCGGATTCCTTGCCCACCAACCCCGTGGCGGCGCAGGCCACGGCAATCGATTGTGGCGAGATCATTTTGCCGGTCACACCGCCACTGGTGTTCGCGGCGACCAGCAGCGTGTCTTTGACACCGATCTGATGCGCGGTGGTGGCTTGCAGTGAGCTGAACAGCGCGTTGGACGAGGTGTCGGAGCCTGTCAGGAAAACGCCCAACCACCCGAGGAATGGCGAGAAGAATGGGAAGGCTGCACCTGTGCCGGCCAATACCAGCGCCATGGTCGAAGACATGCCGGAGTAGTTGGTGACAAAAGCGAAGGCTAGCACCATGCCAATGGACAGAATTGGCCAGCGCAGTTCGTAGAAGGTCTCTTTTAAAGTGGTAAGACCAGTTTTTAGATTGATCCTCAGCACCAGCATTGAGATCAGCGCAGAGAAGAAAATTGCTGTGCCGGTCGCCGAGATGGGGTCCAGCTTGAACACTGCCGCAATTGCAGTGGGGTTGGTCACAATCGGCGCAACTTTGATCACCAGTTGGTCCAGGTGCGGGATCGCGAAGTTGAACACCCAGCTATACATCGAGCCGCCGGCGGCGAACATGGCCTTGAACGGCTTGAGGGTCCAGATAGTGACCAGCACGGTCAGAATAAGGAACGGTGACCAGGCCTTGAAAATTTGCCCCAGGCTGTACGGCGAGACAACCGTGTTGCGTGGCAGACCAAAACCGCCGGCGCTGGCGACGACCGCTGCGCTTGAAGTCGCACCGGCAATCTGTGCACCTGCTGTGCGCTTGGGTTGCCAGACTTTCAGGAACAGGGTCAGGGAGATCAAGCTGGCGAGCGCCGAGGTGATGTCCGGCAGTTCCGGGCCGATGAAGTTGGAAGTGAAGTACTGGGTGATGGCAAAGCTCAAGCCCGCTACCAGTGCGGCCGGCCAGGTTTCACGCACGCCGCGCAAACCGTCCATCATGAACACCAGCCAGAACGGCACGAACATCGACAGTAGGGGCAACTGACGGCCAGTCATGGCGCCGATTTTGAACGCATCGATGCCGGTCACTTGGCCTGCAACGATGATCGGGATGCCGAGTGCACCGAAGGCCACGGGGGCGGTGTTGGCAATCAGGCACAGGCCAGCGGCGTACAGTGGATTGAAGCCCAGGCCGACGAGCAGTGCCGCGGTGATTGCCACGGGAGCGCCGAAACCGGCGGCACCTTCCAGGAAGGCGCCGAAGCAAAAGCCGATCAGCAGCACTTGCAGGCGTTGGTCGTCGGTGATCGATAGGACTGAGCTGCGAATGACTTCGAACTGGCCGCTCTTGACGGTCAGTTTGTACAGGAACACGGCCGCGACAATGATCCAGGCGATTGGCCACAGGCCATAGGCAAAGCCGTAACCGGCGGCGGCCAGTGCCATGTCCACCGGCATCTGGAAGGCAAAGATCGCTACCAGGATCGACAGCGCCAAGGTGATGCTGCCGGCTACGTGACCTTTGAGGCGGAACACGGCCAGGGCCAGGAAGAAGAATACGATCGGAATAACCGCCGCCAGTGCGGACAGGCCGAGGCTGCCGAGTGGGCTGTAGAGCTGTTGCCAGGTTTGCATATGGGGTGGCCCCTGATTGTTGTTGTTTGGTCAGCTTGGATAATTGGTAATACCAATTTACAGTCGCTGTTGGCTAGAGTAAAAGCCTTGGCAGGCGTGTGTCAATTTGCCGCTCGCGAAACTTTGGTCGTAGGTCCGCGGGCAGGTCGTTCTGATCGGTTGAAACGAGCGCGTTCTGATAGGTGCTGCAAGCGCTGCGATAGGCCAGAATAGAGGCCCCGGCGAGTGGTCGGGATGGTGGAGAGTGAGTTATGGGGTTTGATCAGGTGCGTCAGCGCCGTTTGTCTGACGATATCGTCGAGCAGCTTGAGGGCATGATCCTTGAGGGCACGCTAAAGTCCGGCGAGCGCTTGCCGGCCGAGCGCGCCTTGGCTGAGCAATTTGGTGTGTCGCGCCCTTCCTTGCGGGAGGCAATCCAGAAATTGTCTGCCAAAGGCTTGCTCGTCAGCCGCCAGGGCGGGGGGAACTACGTGGCTGAGTCATTGGGTTCTACTTTCAGTGATCCGCTGCTGCACCTGCTGGAAAACAATCCCGAAGCTCAGCGTGATCTGTTGGAGTTTCGCCAGACCCTTGAGGCATCTTGTGCCTATTACGCAGCGCTGCGCGCCACCGAAGTCGATCGTGAGCGTCTTACGGCGGCTTTCGAAGCGCTACAGGATTGCTACACCCGTTCCGATGAAGTAAGTCGTGCGGAAGAGGGGGCGGCGGATGCGCGGTTTCACTTGGCTATCGCCGAGGCCAGCCACAACGCGGTTTTGCTGCACACCATTCGCGGGCTGTTCGACCTGCTCAAGCGCAACGTGGTGACCAACATCGGTGGCATGTACCAGCAGCGTACGGAAACCCGCGACATGCTGATCAGTCAGCACCGGGATCTGTACCTGGCAATCATCGAGGGGCGGGCCGAGCAGGCGCGAGAAGTTTCCACACGTCACCTGCTGTATGTGCAGGAAGTGTTGGAAGAGGTGCGTCAGGAGGTTCAGCGTGTGGCGCGTGCGGAGCGGCGCAAGGGGATGTAGCCGAGGGGAGCTCCCAAGGCTACTTCGCAGCAAGGGTCAGTCTTCCTTGCCCTTGTTACGCACAGCGCGATGCAGCTCGCGATTGGAATCGCGCTCGCGTTCGGTATCACGCTTGTCGTATTCCTTCTTGCCTTTGCCCAAGGCGATCTCGCACTTGACCAGGTGCTTGCTCCAGTACCAGGACAAGCAGATGCAGGCGTAGCCCTTCTGCTGTACGGCGGAGGCGAGCTTTTCCAGTTCGCGAGCGTTGAGCAACAGTTTGCGCGTGCGTACCGGGTCGGCAATCACATGGGTGCTCGCGGTGGTCAGCGGGGTGATATGACTGCCTAGCAGCCACGCCTCGCCATCCTTGAGCAGCACATAACTGTCGACCAGTTGCAGCTTGCTGGCACGCAGACTCTTTACTTCCCAGCCGGCCAGGACCAGACCAGCCTCGAACCGATGCTCGATGAAGTAATCGTGTCGCGCCTTTTTATTTTGCGCGATGGTCCCTGTGGGGTGTTTCTTTTGTTTAGCCATAGGGGCGGCATTATAGGGAGTTGCGAGCGTATCGGCTACGGTCAACCTGCGTGCTTGAGCGTGTTGGACGAATCCCGGACAATGCGGGCAGTTCTCTTGTTTTTTTCTTTCGCGGATCGGTCTGTTCTTTCGCGATGTTTGCCGCTCAGCTGTGGAAATAACGCACACATGACGACGCATATTCAACGTTCGGCGCTGCTGCCTTATCCGGCACAAGCGCTTTATGACCTGGTCAACGACGTGGCGCGTTACCCGGAATTCTTGCCGTGGTGCTCGACAGCCGAAGTGCTGGAGGGCAGCGATGAGTACATGGTCGCCAGCGTTGGGGTCGCGAAGGGCGGCCTCAGTCAGCACTTTGTAACGCGTAATGCGCTGGTGCCCGGGAAATCCATCGAAATGAAGTTGCAGGAAGGGCCGTTTACCCAGTTGCATGGCGTCTGGGTATTCAAGGCGCTGACCGATAAGGCCTGCAAAATAAGCCTCGATCTTTCCTTTGATTACGCCGGTCCTGTCGTGCGTGCGACGTTGGGGCCTTTATTCAACCAGGCGGCCAATACGTTGGTGGATGCGTTCTGTCAGCGAGCCAAGCAACTGCATGGTTGAGATTGAGGTGGTATATGCCGCCATGGATCGCCAGGTTTTGCTGGTGGTGAGGGTGCCAGCAGGCACCAGCGTGCGCTCGGCGGTTCAGGCGTCAGGTATTGCTGTGCACTTTCCAGAGCTGGATCTGGCTGACTGCCCTTTGGGGATATTCGGCAAGGTGGTCGCGAACGCGCAAGTGCATGCCGTGCAGGCGGGTGATCGTATTGAGATTTACCGGCCGCTGCTGGCGGACCCGAAAGAGGTGCGCCGGCTGCGCGCAGCCAAGGCTGCTTTGGCCAAGCAGCAGGGCTCGTAAGCCCTCCAAATGGCAGGCAACAAAAAGCCCGGCATGCCGGGCTTTTTGTTGGGCGCCGCAAACTTACTGCGGGCTGGTGTCCAGAGGCTGCGGCGTCGGGACGGGAACAGTTTCCACGCCGTCGATGTCTTTCTGGATCTTGTCGAGCAAAGATCCAGGCTTAGCCGGTACTTCAGACTTCGGCTTCTCGCCTTCCTGCGCAGGTGCGGTCACGTTAGTGCCGTTATCCTTGCCGAGCAGGGCTTCATCACGGCTTACGCCAGGCATGAAGTCGCCGGACAGGCTGACAAGCTGGTCATTGCCATTGAAGATGACACTGACGCGCTCCTGCTGGCGTTCACCGCCACCTGGCTGCAGGCTGTAGAGATAATCCCAGCGATCGGCGTGGAAAGTGTCGGTCAGCAGGGGGTTACCCATAATAAACCGTACTTGCCGTCGGGTCATTCCGGGGCGTAACTGGTCTATCATGTCCTGCGTGACGACATTGCCCTGCTGGATGTCGATTTTGTAAACCCCGGGGAATGAACAACCGGCGAGTGCGAGCAGTCCCACAAAGGTGAAACTGGTTAGCAAGAGCTTGGTGTTTTGCATCGGTGGGCGACTTCCACTATCTTGGCTGGGACAACGTAAACGCCGATCATACCCGTATTAAGAGAAGCTGCGAAGCAGCATCCGCGAGAAAGCTAACCATGGTTGAAAATAGCGAACTACGCAAAGCCGGTCTTAAAGTGACTCTGCCACGAGTCAAGATTCTACAAATGCTCGATTCTGCTGAGCAGCGCCACATGAGTGCCGAGGATGTCTACAAGGCGCTGATGGAGTCTAACGAGGACGTTGGCCTGGCCACGGTTTACCGTGTGCTGACCCAGTTTGAGGCCGCAGGGCTGGTGGTTCGTCATAATTTCGACGGCGGTCATGCGGTGTTCGAATTGGCTGACGGTGGGCATCATGACCACATGGTTGACCTGGATACCAATGAGGTTATCGAGTTCACCAGCCCGGAGATCGAAGCCCTGCAGCATAAGATTGCTGAGGAGCATGGCTTCGATTTGGTTGACCATAATCTGGTCCTGTACATCCGTAAGAAAAAGTAACAAGCGCTGCAGATTGACGTTGCAAAACGATCGAAGGCGACCTTAGGGTCGCCTTCGTGCTTTCTATAATAGAGAAAATTGTCCGCTTAGGCCTTCGCCGCCACGACCATCTTCTTCGCGTGCGCCAAAGACTCCTTGGTCAAATCGATGCCACCGAGCATGCGCGCGACTTCTTCCACGCGCTCCGACTTATTCAGCTTGGACACGGCTGTGTGTGTTGCATCACTGCCGCGTACCTTATGCACAAACAAATGCTGATGCCCTTGGGCCGCGACTTGCGGCAAGTGAGTCACCGTTAGCACTTGGCCTCGATCTCCCAGGCGCCGCAGCAACTGGCCAACAATTTCCGCCGTCGGTCCGCCAATACCCACATCGACTTCATCGAATACCAGGGTCGGCACCCGAGAGGTTTGCGCGGTAATTACCTGGATCGCCAGGCTGATCCTCGACAGCTCGCCACCAGATGCCACTTTTGCCAGTGCTTTGAGCGGCTGTCCAGGGTTGGCGCTGACCAGTAGTTCCACCTGTTCCAGGCCGTGGGGCTGCAGTTCGTTGCTGGCGTTGGTGCGCAATTCAATGGTGAAGCGTCCGCCCGGCATACCCAGGCGCTGGATTTCCAACTCCACTGCGCTGGCCAGGCCAGTGGCTGCTTGTTGACGCAGGTCGCTCAGTTCGCGCGCTTTCTCTTGGTAATGACGGGCGAAAGAAGCGAGCTCGTCACCCAGGCGCTCGATAGATTCATCGTTGGCGTTCAGGGTCTCGATTTCATCCAGTAGCTTCTGCTGCATCGTCACTACTTCGGTGGGCTGGATTCGATGTTTGCGCGCCAGGGTATAAATGGTGTCCAGGCGTTCTTCTATGTCCTGCAGGCGTGCCGGGTCGGCATCGAAGTGATCCAGGAAACGGTTCAGTTCGCCTACCGCTTCTTCTACTTGAATCTGTGCACTGGTGAGCAGGGTGGTGGCCTCACTTAGCGACCCGGAAGCGTTGTTCACGCTCGACAAGCGATTGAGGCTGGCAGTCAGTGCGTTGAGCACATTGCCGGAATCGCTCTCGCTACATTGCTCCACCACCTGTCGGCAGATACCCAGCAGGGTTTCTGCGTTGGTGAGGTTCTTATGTTCTTGCTCAAGCTGCTCTAGTTCGGTCTCGCCCAGGCCCAGGCTTTCCAGCTCTTCGAGTTGATAACTGAGCAACTGATGGCGAGCACGTTGTTCATCGCCGGAATTGGAGAGCCGCTCCAGCTCTTGGCGAGTCTGGCGCCAGCGTTGAGCGGCAAGTTGCACCTGGCGGGCAAGGTCTGTCGCGCCAGCGTATTCGTCGAGTAGGCGGCGATGGGTGTCGGTTTTCAGCAGGGACTGGTGTTCGTGTTGGCTGTGGATATCTATCAGCAACTCGCCCAGGGCTTTAAGGTCGCCCAACGGGCAAGGTGTGCCGTTGATATAGCCACGTGAACGGCCTTCCGCCGTGATGACCCGACGCAGGATGCACGGACCTTCATTATTTAGGTCGCGCTCGGCTAGCCAGACTTCCGCCTCGGGTATGTCTGCCAGGTCGAAGGTGGCCAGGATGTCGGCCTTGTCCGCACCGGGGCGAACCACGCCGCTGTCGGCGCGATCACCCAGGGTCAGGCCCAGGGCGTCTAGCATGATCGACTTGCCGGCGCCGGTTTCGCCTGTGATTACGCTCATCCCGCGATCCAATTCAAGATCCAGGTGTTCAACGATGGCGTAGTTATGTACGGACAGGTGCACGAGCATGTTGGCCGCTCCCAGGCTTTAGGTCTGGTTATTTATACAGTGTTTTCTTTGGCGCTGACAATCCTGACGCTTAGCTCGATTTGCTTGAGTCAACGTCTTTTTAAGTGCTGCCAGGAATTAGCGGGCAGGAATTGATGAAGGTCAGTCGAAAGACTTTTGGTAACGCCTTCGCCCTTGAACCTGGAAATTGTGGCCCCATATACCGGAACAGAAGCGCGAGTTGAGTTCGCGCATGATTTTGAAAGGAGAAAACTATGGCTGACGAACAGACGCAGGATACGCAAACTCCAGACGCCAATTCGGCTGTCGGCGATGAGCTGGCAACTCGTGTGCAAGTGCTCGAAGAGCAATTGGCTGCTGCGCAGGACCAGTCTTTGCGTGTTGCCGCCGATCTGCAGAACGTCCGCCGCCGTGCCGAGCAGGATGTAGAAAAGGCTCACAAATTCGCACTGGAGAAGTTCGCCAGTGACTTGCTGCCGATCATTGACAGCCTGGAGCGTGGCCTTGAGTTGTCCAACCCGGACGACGAAAACATCCGCCCAATGCGCGAAGGGATCGAGCTGACCTTGAAAATGTTTCAGGACACCCTGAAGCGTTATCAGTTGGAAGCCATCGATCCAATGGGTGGTGAGCCGTTCAACGCTGAACACCACCAAGCCATGGCCATGCAGGAAAGCCATGACCTGGAGCCTAATAGCGTGTTGAAAGTGTTCCAGAAGGGATATCAGCTCAACGGTCGCTTGCTGCGCCCGGCGATGGTTGTGGTGAGCAAGGCTCCTTCACCGGTTTCGCCTTCTATTGATGAGCAGGCTTGAAATACGCCGTAAGGCCCCCATCTATAAGTCAAGCGTTTAAGTGCTACCGCAGTTAGCCACCACTGCTGCGGCATCCAAATTCAAGTTTCGGGAGAGTAAATCATGGGCAAAATTATCGGTATCGACCTGGGGACCACCAACTCCTGTGTCTCCGTCATGGAAAACGGCAAAGCTAAAGTCATCGAAAACGCCGAAGGCGCGCGTACTACGCCGTCGATCATTGCTTATGCAAATGATGGCGAGATCCTGGTTGGGCAGTCGGCCAAGCGCCAGGCTGTGACCAACCCGCACAACACTCTGTACGCGGTGAAGCGTCTGATCGGTCGTAAGTTCGATGAAGAAGTCGTGCAGAAAGACATCAAGATGGTGCCTTACAAAATCGCCAAGGCTGACAACGGTGACGCCTGGGTTGAAGTAAATGGCAACAAGATGTCTGCACCGCAGATCTCGGCTGAAGTCTTGAAAAAGATGAAAAAGACTGCCGAAGATTACCTCGGTGAGGCAGTGACTGAGGCGGTGATCACTGTTCCGGCCTACTTCAACGACAGCCAGCGTCAGGCGACCAAAGACGCCGGCCGCATCGCGGGCCTGGACGTAAAACGCATCATCAACGAACCCACCGCAGCGGCTCTCGCTTACGGTATGGACAAGGCCAAAGGCGATCACACCGTGATCGTTTATGACTTGGGTGGCGGTACTTTCGACGTTTCGGTCATCGAGATCGCTGAAGTCGACGGCGAGCACCAGTTCGAAGTGTTGGCCACCAACGGTGACACGTTCCTGGGCGGTGAAGACTTCGATATTCGTCTGATCGACTACCTCGTTGACGAATTCAAGAAAGAAAGCGGCATGAACCTCAAGGGTGACCCGCTGGCCATGCAGCGCCTGAAAGAAGCTGCTGAGAAGGCCAAGATCGAGCTGTCCTCGAGCATGTCGACCGACGTTAACCTGCCGTACATCACTGCAGATGCCACCGGTCCTAAGCACTTGAACGTGAAGATTTCTCGCGCCAAGTTGGAAGCTCTGGTTGAAGACCTGGTTCAGCGCACCATCGAACCTTGCCGCATCGCCTTGAAAGATGCCGGTATCGACGTTGGCGCCATCAACGACGTGATCCTGGTGGGCGGTCAGACCCGCATGCCACTGGTTCAGCAGAAAGTTACCGAGTTCTTCGGCAAGGAAGCGCGTAAAGACGTGAACCCTGACGAAGCAGTTGCCATGGGTGCTGCTATCCAAGGTGCGGTATTGGCCGGTGATGTGAAAGACGTGCTGCTGCTCGACGTCAGCCCGCTGACCTTGGGTATCGAAACCATGGGCGGCGTGATGACTGCGCTGATCGAGAAAAACACCACGATTCCTACCAAGAAATCCCAGGTGTTCTCGACTGCCGATGACAACCAGGGTGCTGTGACCATTCACGTGCTGCAAGGTGAGCGTAAGCAAGCGGCTCAGAACAAGTCCCTGGGCAAGTTCGACCTGGCTGAGATTCCGCCAGCACCCCGTGGCGTGCCACAGATCGAAGTGACCTTCGACATCGATGCCAACGGTATCCTGCACGTTGGCGCGAAAGACAAGGCGACCGGCAAAGAGCAGAAGATCACTATCAAGGCCAACTCCGGTCTGTCTGATGAAGAAATTCAACAGATGATTCGTGATGCTGAAGCCAACGCTGATGCGGATGCCAAGTTTGCTGAATTGGCTGGCGCCCGCAACCAGGGTGATGCACTGGTTCACTCGACGCGCAAAATGGTCGCTGATGCTGGCGATAAAGTGAGTGCTGAAGAGAAGGCCGCGATCGAAGCTGCCGTAGTTGCCCTGGAAGCCGCCGTTAAAGGCGACGACAAGGCTGCTATCGAAGCCAAGATCGAGGAGCTGTCCAAAGTCTCCGCGCCGGTTGCACAGAAAATGTATGCCGAACAAGGTCAGCCAGCTGACGGTGCAGCGCAACAGGCAGAGCCTGAAGCCAAGCACGACGATGTTGTCGATGCCGAGTTCGAAGAAGTTAAAGAACAGAAGTAACTTGGTCGCCCGGTTGACCGCTTTTAAGCGGTGACTGGTAGGATGTCGCCGCGCGGGAGCTTGCTCCCGCGTTGGCGTGTCTGGGGTAAGCGAATTTTTACAGCATGCGACAGCGTTCGGGTGCTGGCGGTGTGATCGGGAATGCTCCTGCTTTCCGAGCAATAACTACCGTATTTTTGGCCGGGTCCTTGGCTAAAAGTAGTAATGACCAGGATCGTTGAATTGACGTGAGTTGGGTCCGGGCCTGTATTGGGGCTCAACGAGTTTGGCGGGGCTCAGGAGGGTCTGGCCGAACGTCCTTAAGAGTGCAAAGACTTATGGCAAAGCGTGACTATTACGAAGTGTTGGGTGTGGAACGCGGCTCCAGCGAGGCGGACCTGAAGAAGGCCTACCGTCGCCTGGCGATGAAGCATCACCCGGACCGTAATCCGGATAGCAAAGAATCCGAAGAGATGTTCAAAGAGGCCAATGAGGCCTACGAATGCCTGTCTGATCCCAACAAGCGTGCGGCCTACGACCAGTATGGCCATGCCGGTGTCGACCCGAACATGGGGGGCGGCGGTGCCGGTTTTGGTGGTCAGAACTTCTCCGACATTTTCGGCGATGTATTCAGCGATTTCTTCGGCGGTGCCCGGGGTGGTCAGCGTGGCGGCGCCCAGCGTGGCAGCGATTTGCGCTACACCCTGGAATTGAATCTGGAAGAGGCCGTGCGCGGCACCACCGTCAACATTCGCGTGCCGACGCTGGTCAACTGCAAGCCGTGCGATGGTTCGGGTGCCAAGAAGGGCTCCTCGCCGATCACCTGCCCGACGTGTGGTGGTATCGGCCAGGTTCGTATGCAGCAGGGCTTCTTTTCGGTGCAGCAGACCTGCCCGCGCTGTCATGGCCAGGGCAAGATCATTTCTGATCCGTGCGATTCCTGCCACGGCGAAGGACGTGTCGAAGAGTACAAGACGCTGTCGGTAAAAGTGCCGGCTGGCGTGGATACCGGTGACCGCATTCGCCTGTCGGGCGAAGGTGAGGCGGGTGCTCAAGGCGGACCTACGGGCGACCTGTACGTTGTAATCAATGTGCGCGAGCACTCGATTTTCCAGCGCGACGGCAAGCACCTGTTCTGTGAAGTGCCGATCAGCTTTGTCGACGCAGCCTTGGGTGGCGAGCTGGAAATCCCGACGCTGGACGGACGGGTCAAGCTCAAGATTCCTGAAGGCACGCAGACCGGCAAGCAGTTCCGTATTCGTGGCAAAGGCGTTGCGCCGGTGCGCGGTGGTGGAGCGGGCGACCTGATGTGCCGTGTGGCAGTTGAAACGCCGGTCAATCTGGGGCGTCGTCAGCGCGAATTGCTTGAAGAGTTCCGCAGTTCGCTGGAAGGCGATGACTCACACTCGCCGAAAACCACGGGCTTTTTCGATGGCGTGAAGCGCTTCTTCGGCGACCTGTAAGGAATTGAATATGCGACGTATAGCCGTAATGGGCGCTGCCGGGCGCATGGGCAAGACGCTGGTCGAAGCGGTGCAACAGCGCTCGCCGGCCTCCGGGCTGACCGCGGCGATTGTGCGTCCGGGTAGCACGTTGATCGGTGCGGATGCCGGTGAGTTGGCTTCTCTGGGGCGTATCGGTGTTTCGCTGTCCGGCCACTTGGAGCAGGTGGCTGATGAGTTCGACGTACTGATCGACTTTACGCTGCCGGACGTGATGCTGAAAAACCTCGCGTTCTGCCGCAGGGCGGGTAAGGCCATGGTGATTGGCACCACCGGTTTGACGGCTGAGCAGAAGCAGTTGCTGGTGGAGGCGGGGAAGGATATTCCGGTCGTCTTCGCGGCGAACTTCAGTGTCGGTGTGAATCTGTCGCTCAAATTGCTGGACCTGGCGGCGCGCGTGCTGGGTGATGAAGCGGATATCGAGATCATCGAGACCCATCATCGCCACAAGATCGACGCGCCGTCGGGTACTGCATTGCGCATGGGTGAAGCCATCGCCGATGCGCTGGGTCGCGATTTGTCGAAAGTGGCGGTGTACGGGCGTGAAGGTCACACCGGTGCGCGTGCGCGTGACACCATCGGCTTTGCGACTGTACGCGGTGGCGACGTGGTCGGTGATCACACCGTGTTGTTCGCCACTGAAGGCGAGCGCCTGGAAATCACGCACAAGGCGTCTAGTCGGATGACCTTTGCCAAGGGTGCGGTACGTGCTGCGCTGTGGTTGGAAGGGCGCGAGCCAGGTCTCTATGACATGCGCGATGTGCTGGATCTGCACTGATCAGTCGCTAAAACAGGGCTTAAAGCTTATGCTTGGGCCCCGTTTTTCCCGCTAAGCGACGTCCTGTCGCATTCCCCTGCCTTTTAGGCTCATTAGCGGTGGACCAAAAAAGCCTTTTTCTGTAAGCTACAGCTTTAGTGTGTTCACTAAAAGCGCGCAGAATAATTCAGTGAATGAGCGGGGTGACGTGTCCATACGTCACTCCGCTTTTTTACACCTGCGATCGCCCTTTCAGGCTTTATTTACGGGAGGTCTTCTTGACTAAGCCAGCCATACTCGCCCTTGCTGATGGCAGCATTTTTCGCGGCGAAGCCATTGGAGCCGACGGTCAGACCGTTGGAGAGGTGGTGTTTAACACTGCCATGACCGGCTATCAGGAAATCCTTACCGATCCTTCCTACGCCCAACAGATCGTTACCCTGACCTATCCGCACGTCGGCAACACCGGTACTACACCGGAAGATGTCGAGTCTGATCGTGTCTGGTCGGCTGGTCTGGTGATTCGTGACCTGCCACTGGTTGCGAGCAACTGGCGTAACACGATGTCGCTGTCCGACTACCTGAAAGCCAACAACGTTGTGGCTATCGCGGGTATCGATACGCGCCGCCTGACGCGCATCCTGCGTGAAAAAGGCTCGCAGAACGGCTGCATCATGGTCGGTGACAATATCTCCGAAGAGGCGGCGATTGCCGCAGCGCAAGGTTTCCCTGGCCTGAAAGGCATGGACCTGGCGAAAGTCGTCAGCGTCAAAGAGAAGTACGAGTGGCGCTCCACTGTCTGGGACTTGAAGACCGACAGTCACGCGACTATCGATGCCGCTGAGCTGCCGTACCACGTTGTCGCCTACGACTACGGCGTCAAATACAACATCCTGCGCATGTTGGTAGAGCGCGGTTGCCGCGTGACCGTGGTGCCGGCGCAAACTCCGGCCAGCGATGTATTGGCCTTGCAGCCAGACGGCGTGTTCTTGTCCAACGGCCCGGGTGACCCTGAGCCATGCGACTACGCTATCCAGGCCATCAAGGAAGTGCTGGAGACTGAGATTCCGGTGTTCGGCATCTGCCTCGGCCACCAGCTGCTGGCACTGGCTTCCGGCGCCAAGACCCTGAAAATGGGCCACGGCCACCACGGTGCCAACCACCCTGTACAGGACCTGGACACCGGTGTTGTGATGATCACCAGCCAGAACCACGGTTTTGCGGTGGATGAAGCGACCTTGCCGGCGAATGTCCGCGCCATTCACAAGTCGCTGTTCGACGGTTCCCTGCAAGGCATCGAGCGCACTGACAAGAGCGCGTTCAGCTTCCAGGGCCACCCTGAAGCCAGCCCGGGCCCGAACGACGTAGCGCCGCTGTTCGACCGTTTCATCAATGAGATGGCCAAGCGACGCTAACTGAGCGGTCTGCGGGCGGCCCCTAACTCCGGCGGCCCCTGCAGGCTCTCTAAAGATTGTTCAAGACGGCTTGCCGACTGACCTGCGGATTTGAGTGACAAACCCATGCCAAAACGTACAGACATAAAAAGCATCCTGATTCTCGGCGCTGGCCCGATCGTGATCGGCCAGGCCTGCGAATTCGACTACTCCGGCGCCCAGGCCTGTAAAGCCCTGCGCGAGGAGGGCTACCGCGTCATCCTGGTGAACTCCAACCCGGCCACCATCATGACCGACCCGGACATGGCCGACGCCACCTATATCGAGCCGATCAAGTGGCAGACCGTTGCCAAGATCATCGAGAAAGAGCGTCCGGACGCGCTGCTGCCGACCATGGGCGGCCAGACTGCTCTGAACTGCGCACTGGACCTGGAGCGCGAGGGCGTCCTGGAAAAGTTCGGCGTAGAGATGATCGGCGCGAATGCCGACACCATCGACAAAGCAGAAGACCGTTCGCGCTTTGACAAGGCAATGAAATCCATCGGCCTGGACTGCCCGCGCTCGGGCATCGCCCACAGCATGGAAGAAGCCAACGCAGTGCTCGAGAAGCTGGGCTTCCCGTGCATCATCCGTCCGTCCTTCACCATGGGTGGCACCGGCGGCGGTATCGCTTACAACCGTGAAGAGTTCGAAGAAATCTGCGCCCGTGGCCTGGACCTGTCGCCGACCAAAGAGCTGCTGATCGACGAATCCCTGATCGGCTGGAAAGAGTATGAGATGGAGGTTGTCCGCGATAAGAAGGACAACTGCATCATCGTCTGCTCCATCGAAAACTTTGACCCGATGGGTGTGCACACCGGTGACTCGATCACTGTTGCGCCGGCACAGACCCTGACGGACAAGGAATACCAGATCATGCGTAACGCCTCCCTGGCGGTACTGCGCGAGATCGGCGTGGAAACCGGCGGCTCCAACGTCCAGTTCGGCATCTGCCCGGACACGGGTCGCATGGTCGTCATCGAGATGAACCCGCGGGTATCCCGTTCCTCGGCCCTGGCCTCGAAAGCCACCGGTTTCCCGATTGCGCGTATCGCTGCCAAGTTGGCGATCGGCTATACCCTTGACGAACTGCAGAACGAAATCACCGGCGGCGCTACTCCAGCGTCCTTCGAACCGTCGATCGACTACGTCGTGACCAAGCTGCCACGCTTCGCCTTTGAGAAATTCCCGAAAGCGGACGCACGCCTGACCACTCAAATGAAGTCGGTGGGTGAGGTCATGGCTATCGGCCGGACTTTCCAGGAATCCCTGCAGAAAGCTTTGCGCGGTTTGGAAGTGGGCGTTTGCGGCCTGGACGAAAAGCTCGACCTGAGCAATCCGGAAAGCATGAGCATCCTCAAGCGCGAATTGACCGTGCCGGGTGCCGAGCGCATCTGGTACGTGGCTGACGCCTTCCGCGCCGGTCTGTCGGTCGAAGACATCTTCGGCATGAACATGATCGACCCGTGGTTCCTGGTGCAGATCGAAGACCTGATCAAGGACGAAGAGAAGGTCAAAACCCTGGGTCTGGCCAGCATCGACCGCGACTTGATGTTCAAGCTCAAGCGCAAAGGCTTCTCCGACATGCGTCTGGCCAAGCTGCTTGGCGTGACCGAGAAAGCGCTGCGTCGTCACCGTCACAAGCTGGAGATCTTCCCGGTCTACAAGCGCGTTGACACCTGCGCGGCTGAATTCGCCACCGACACCGCCTACATGTACTCGACTTACGAGGAAGAGTGCGAAGCCGCGCCTTCGGGCCGCGACAAGATCATGATCCTCGGCGGCGGTCCAAACCGTATCGGCCAGGGTATCGAGTTCGACTACTGCTGCGTACACGCGGCACTGGCCCTACGCGAAGACGGTTACGAGACCATCATGGTCAACTGCAACCCAGAAACTGTTTCCACCGACTACGACACTTCCGATCGCTTGTACTTCGAGCCCGTGACCCTGGAAGACGTGCTGGAAATCTGCCGGGTTGAGAAGCCTAAGGGTGTAATCGTCCAGTACGGCGGCCAGACCCCGCTGAAACTGGCGCGTGCCCTGGAAGAGGCCGGCGTGCCAATCATCGGCACCAGCCCGGACGCCATCGACCGTGCCGAAGACCGCGAGCGCTTCCAGCAAATGGTTGAGCGCCTGAACCTGCGTCAGCCGCCAAACGCCACCGTGCGCAGCGAAGATGAAGCCATTCGCGCAGCCAGCAAGATCGGCTACCCGCTGGTGGTGCGTCCGTCCTACGTGTTGGGCGGTCGTGCGATGGAAATTGTCTACGAAGAAGAAGAGCTCAAGCGCTACCTGCGTGATGCAGTGAAAGTGTCCAACGACAGCCCGGTGCTGCTCGACCACTTCCTCAACTGCGCCATCGAAATGGATGTGGACGCAGTCTGCGACGGCACCGACGTAGTGATCGGCGCGATCATGCAGCACATCGAACAGGCTGGCGTTCACTCCGGTGACTCCGCTTGCTCGCTGCCGCCGTACTCGCTGCCGGCGCACATCCAGGACGAGATGCGCGAACAGGTCAAGAAAATGGCCCTGGAACTGGGCGTGGTCGGCCTGATGAACGTACAGTTGGCGCTGCAAGGCGAAGACATCTACGTCATCGAAGTCAACCCGCGCGCTTCGCGTACTGTACCGTTTGTTTCCAAGTGCATCGGTGTGTCCCTGGCTATGATCGCTGCCCGTGTGATGGCCGGTAAGACCCTGAAGGAAATCGGCTTCACCAAGGAGATCATTCCGAACTTCTACAGCGTGAAGGAGGCGGTGTTCCCATTCGCCAAATTCCCTGGTGTGGACCCGATCCTGGGCCCAGAGATGAAGTCCACCGGTGAAGTGATGGGCGTGGGCGATACCTTCGGCGAGGCGTTTGCTAAAGCCCAAATGGGTGCCAGCGAAGTGCTGCCGACCGGCGGTACTGCGTTCATCAGCGTGCGCGATGACGATAAGCCGCTCGTTGCGGGCGTGGCCCGTGATTTGATCAACTTGGGCTTCGAGGTCGTGGCCACCGCCGGGACCGCCAAGCTGATCGAAGCCGCCGGCCTGAAAGTGCGTCGCGTGAACAAAGTGACGGAAGGCCGTCCGCACGTGGTCGACATGATCAAGAATGACGAAGTCACCCTGATCATCAACACCACCGAAGGTCGCCAGTCGATCGCGGACTCCTATTCCATTCGTCGTAACGCTTTGCAGCACAAGATCTACTGCACCACCACCATTGCTGCTGGCGAAGCCATCTGTGAAGCGCTCAAGTTCGGTCCGGAAAAGACCGTGCGTCGCTTGCAAGATCTACACGCAGGATTGAAGGCATGACCAAATACCCAATGACCGTCCAGGGCGCCAAGGCCCTGGAAGAGGAACACGCCCATCTGACCAAAGTCGTCCGCCCGAAGCTGAGCCAGGATATCGGCACCGCTCGCGAGCTGGGTGACTTGAAGGAAAATGCCGAATACCACGCTGCTCGCGAGCAGCAAGGTATGGTCGAGGCGCGGATCCGTGACATCGAAGGCCGTATGCAGAATGCGGTAATCATCGATGTGACGACCATTCCACATACCGGCAAGGTGATTTTCGGCACCACCGTGGAAATCGCCAACGTCGAGACGGATGAGCGCGTCGTCTACCACATCGTGGGCGAAGACGAAGCTGACTTCAAACTCGGCAAGATCTCCGTTGGTTCTCCGCTTGCCCGCGCCTTGATTGCCAAGGAAGAGGGTGATGTAGTGGCTGTGAAAACGCCAAGCGGCGTGATCGAGTACGAGATTGTTGAAGTTCGTCACATCTGAAAGACGGCGCCCGCTCTATGCGGGCGCCATGCTTTGGCAGCTCTCCCAGATGCTTTGGGTAGGCGGCCTGTGGTTGTTGCACATCGGTGTGTTACCGGCGCTGGGCCTGATTGGCCTGGCACCGTTGCTGATCGATGAAATCGATGGATTGCTCAGTGCGTTGCTGGTGGGTTTCGCGGCGGCGTGCGTGACGCTCCAGGCATTGGTGCTGGTCAAGGCCGAAGGCTTGGGGAGTTTATGGCGGGATATTCGCGGCCAACTGCTGTTGATGGCGCTGTATGCGTGCGCAATGTTTTGCGTGGTGCATGTGTGGCTGCCGGAAGCGTTGCGCTGGCAGCTGTTCAGCTATCTTGTGCTAGGGTTCTCCGGTCTGGTGCTGGTTATACAGCCGGCACCGGGATGGAGTGGCGGGGCGCGCGAAGCACGCCCGTAACCCTTGATATCATTTGAAACGATGAACGTTCGACAGTTGCTTGTTGACGCTGAAGTTCTTGCGATACAGCAGCGCCATCTTGCCGATGACCTGAACCAGGTCCGCTTTGCCCACCTTGCACAGTTCTGCAATGGCGGCCAGGCGTGCTTCGCGGTCAAGGATGTTGACCTTGATCTTGATCAGTTCGTGATCGCCCAATGCGCGTTCAAGTTCGGCTAGCACACCTTCAGTCAAACCGTTGTCTGCCACAATCAGAACTGGTTTCAGATGGTGGCCAATGGATTTGTACTGTTTCTTCTGCTCTTGAGTGAGCGGCATAATCTGACCCCTGCGTCTGATCTTGTAAAAAGCGGCGGCCAGTTTACCCGAGCGAGTCCGGGACCGCCCAGTTAATCACGACCCGTTTTATTTTCGAGGTGGCCCGTGGCCCGTTCCAAAACTAGCCTTAAGTGGCTGCAAGAGCATTTCAACGACCCTTACGTCAAAAAGGCGCAAAAGGACGGCTACCGTTCACGGGCCAGTTACAAGCTGCTGGAGATCCAGGACAAGGACAAGCTGATCCGTCCAGGCATGAGCGTTATCGACCTTGGCGCGGCGCCGGGTGGGTGGTCGCAGGTGACCAGTCGTCTGATTGGTGGTCAAGGTCGCTTGATCGCTTCCGACATCCTGGAAATGGACAGTATCCCGGATGTGACCTTTGTTCATGGGGACTTCACCCAGGACGCCGTGCTCGCCGAGATCCTTGAGGCTGTGGGAAATTCGCAGGTAGACCTTGTGATTTCCGACATGGCCCCCAATATGAGTGGATTACCGGCCGTCGATATGCCGCGAGCCATGTTCCTGTGTGAGCTGGCCCTGGATTTGGCGGGTCGGGTGTTGCGTCCTGGTGGTGACTTTCTGGTGAAGGTCTTCCAGGGCGAAGGGTTTGACGAGTACCACAAGAACATCCGCAAGTTGTTCGATAAGGTGCAGACGCGCAAGCCTGACTCTTCCCGGGACAGGTCTCGGGAGCAGTATCTGTTGTGCCGCGGCTTCCGCGGTGTTGAAGGCGCTGCGAGCGAAGAGCGTTTTTGAGGATTTGGAGGAGGGCGATAGGTTTTTTTATATCGCTTTCGTCACGAAGCTTTACGAATATTGTGTAGTCAAAGTTTCACAAAGGGTTACAGACGGCGCCTGCCAGAGTTGTAGGTAATGTAGTAAGTTAGGCCGGTGAATATCATGCGAAGCGCGCGCCAGTAGCGGAGCTTGCTTCAGAGGGTAGTTAATTGAACGATATGGCAAAGAATCTGATCCTGTGGTTGATCATCGCGGCTGTCCTCGTGACGGTGATGAACAACTTCTCCAGCCCTAACGAGCCGCAGACCCTCAACTATTCCGACTTCATTCAGCAAGTTAAGGATGGCAAAGTCGAGCGCGTAGCGGTTGATGGCTACGTGATTACCGGTAAGCGCGTCGATGGCGACAGCTTCAAGACCATTCGTCCGGCTATTCAGGACAACGGTCTGATCGGCGATCTGGTGGATAACAAGGTCGTTGTTGAGGGTAAGCTGCCTGAGCAGCAAAGCATCTGGACCCAGCTTCTGGTGGCGAGCTTCCCGATTCTGGTAATCATCGCCGTGTTCATGTTCTTCATGCGCCAGATGCAAGGCGGTGCGGGAGGCAAGGGCGGGCCGATGAGCTTCGGCAAGAGCAAGGCGCGCCTGCTCTCCGAAGACCAGGTGAAAACCACCCTGGCTGATGTTGCCGGTTGCGACGAGGCCAAGGAAGAAGTGGGCGAGCTGGTCGAGTTCCTGCGCGATCCAGGCAAGTTCCAGCGCCTGGGTGGTCGTATTCCGCGCGGCGTGCTGATGGTCGGTCCTCCGGGGACTGGTAAAACCTTGCTGGCCAAGGCGATTGCCGGCGAAGCCAAGGTGCCTTTCTTCACTATTTCCGGTTCCGACTTCGTAGAAATGTTTGTTGGCGTCGGTGCAAGCCGTGTTCGCGACATGTTCGAACAAGCCAAGAAGCACGCGCCCTGCATCATCTTCATCGATGAAATCGACGCCGTTGGTCGCCATCGTGGCGCCGGCATGGGCGGTGGTCATGATGAGCGTGAGCAGACCCTCAACCAGTTGCTGGTTGAGATGGACGGCTTTGAAATGAATGACGGCATCATCGTCATCGCTGCAACCAACCGTCCTGACGTGCTGGACCCTGCGCTGCTGCGTCCTGGTCGTTTCGACCGTCAGGTCGTGGTTGGCTTGCCGGATATCCGTGGCCGCGAACAGATCCTGAAAGTACACATGCGCAAAGTACCTATGGGTGACGATGTGGCTCCGGCCGTGATTGCCCGTGGTACTCCAGGTTTCTCCGGTGCTGACTTGGCTAACCTGGTCAACGAGGCTTCGCTGTTCGCTGCCCGTACCGGCAAGCGTATCGTTGAAATGAAAGAGTTCGAACTGGCGAAAGACAAGATCATGATGGGCGCTGAGCGCAAATCCATGGTCATGTCCGAGAAAGAGAAGCAGAACACTGCTTATCATGAAGCCGGTCACGCCATTGTGGGGCGCGTTGTGCCTGAGCACGATCCGGTCTACAAAGTGTCGATCATTCCTCGTGGTCGGGCGCTGGGTGTCACCATGTTCCTGCCGGAAGAGGATCGTTACAGCCTCTCCAAACGCGCACTGATCAGCCAGATCTGCTCGCTGTACGGCGGTCGAATTGCTGAAGAGATGACGCTGGGCTTCGACGGTGTGACCACTGGCGCATCCAACGACATCATGCGTGCCAGCCAGATTGCGCGGAACATGGTCACCAAGTGGGGGCTGTCGGAAAAACTCGGTCCTTTGATGTATGCCGAGGAAGAGGGCGAAGTATTCTTGGGTCGTGGCGGTGGCGGTCAAAGCGCCAGCTTCTCCGGTGAGACGGCCAAGCTGATCGACTCCGAGGTGCGCAGCATCATTGACCAGTGCTACGGCACGGCTAAGCAGATCCTGACCGACAACCGCGACAAGTTGGATGCAATGGCCGACGCGCTGATGAAGTACGAGACCATTGATGCCGACCAGATTGACGACATCATGGCGGGTCGCGCACCGCGCGAGCCTCGCGATTGGGAAGGTGGTTCGGGCACTTCGGGCACGCCGCCTGTGGTTCAGAACGAACGCCCTGAAACTCCGATCGGCGGTCCGGCAGCTGACGTCTAAGGTTTGAAATGACTTCTGCGTTGTCCTCCACCCGGTTGCCTTGCGGCAGCCGGGTTCTTGATTTGGCCCATACACATGTGATGGGCATTCTTAATGTAACCCCCGACTCTTTTTCCGATGGTGGCCGCTTCAGCCAGTTTGATGCCGCGCTGCGTCATGCCGAGGCAATGGTGGCGGCGGGGGCGACCCTTATTGATGTCGGCGGTGAGTCGACTCGCCCTGGTGCTCGCGTAGTTTCTCCCCTGGAGGAGCTGGAGAGGGTGGCGCCGATAGTTGAGCGTATCTCCCGAGAATTGGATGTGATCATTTCGGTTGATACGTCGACCCCCGCCGTGATGCGCGAGACTGCGCGCCTGGGAGCCGGGCTGATCAACGATGTGCGCTCTCTTCAGCGAGATGGCGCGCTGGATGCGGCCGCGGCTACCGGTTTGCCGGTGTGCCTGATGCATATGCTGGGTGAGCCCGGCAACATGCAGGACAACCCTCACTATGATGATCTTGTTGGTGAAGTGAGTGGTTTTCTCGCTGAGCGGATTGCTCAATGCGCTGCCGTAGGGATTGCGGCTGAAAAGATCATCCTCGATCCCGGCTTCGGCTTCGCCAAGACCCTGCAACACAATTTAAGCCTTTTCAAGCATATGGAATCCCTGCACGCACTTGGTCGGCCGCTGTTGGTCGGTGTTTCGCGCAAGAGCATGATCGGGCTGGCGCTGAATCGTCCGGTGGGTGAGCGGCTGTACGGTGGTCTTGCACTGGCAGCGCTCGCGGTAACGAAGGGCGCACGCATCTTGCGTGTGCACGATGTCGCCCAGACTGTGGATGTGGTGCGTATGATTGCTGCGGTAGAATCAGCCGAATAAGAATGATGGAGCACTTATGACTAAAAAATACTTTGGCACCGACGGTATCCGTGGTCGGGTCGGCGAATTTCCAATTACCCCTGACTTCATGCTCAAGCTGGGTTGGGCGGCGGGTATGGCGTTCCGCAGTATGGGCGCGTGCCGCATCCTGGTCGGCAAGGACACCCGTATTTCGGGTTACATGTTTGAGTCCGCACTGGAGGCAGGCCTGTCCGCCGCGGGTGCCGATGTAATGCTGCTGGGGCCTATGCCGACGCCGGCGATCGCCTACCTGACGCGTACCTTTCACGCTGAAGCCGGTATCGTGATCAGTGCCTCGCACAACCCCCATGATGATAACGGTATCAAGTTCTTCTCGGGCCAAGGCACCAAGCTCCCGGACGAGATCGAGTTGATGATTGAAGAGCTGCTGGATGCGCCGATGACGGTGGTTGATTCCAGCAAGCTGGGCAAGGTGTCGCGAATCAATGACGCGTCTGGCCGCTATATCGAATTCTGCAAGAGCAGTGTGCCGAGCAGTACCAGTTTCGCCGGCCTCAAAATTGTGGTCGACTGCGCTCATGGTGCTACCTACAAAGTAGCGCCCAGCGTATTCAAGGAGTTGGGCGCGGACGTGACGGTGCTGTCGGCTCAGCCGAACGGCTTGAACATCAATGATAACTGCGGCTCCACTCACATGGGGCAGTTGCAGGCGGCCGTCCTTGCCGAGCATGCCGACTTGGGTATTGCCTTCGATGGTGATGGCGACCGCGTTCTGATGGTGGATCACACCGGTGCCATTGTGGATGGTGATGATCTGTTGTTCATCATTGCACGCGACCTGCATGAGCGTAACAAGCTGCAAGGCGGCGTTGTCGGCACGCTGATGAGTAATCTGGGGCTTGAGCTGGCCTTGGCAGACCTGGGTATCCCATTCGTGCGTGCCAATGTCGGTGACCGCTATGTGATCGCCGAACTGCTTGAGCGCAACTGGCTAGTGGGTGGCGAGAATTCCGGGCACGTTGTCTGCTTCCAGCACACCACCACAGGCGATGCGATTATTGCTGCGCTGCAGGTGCTGCTGTCATTGCGTCGTCGCGAAGAGAGCCTCGCCCAGGCCCGTCAGGCGCTGCGTAAATGTCCACAAGTGCTGGTCAATGTGCGTTTTGCCGGTGGCGAAAATCCGATCGATCACCCTGCTGTCAAGGAGGCGTGCGAGCGCGCGACCCTGGCAATGGCGGGGCGTGGCCGTGTGTTATTGCGCAAGTCCGGCACAGAGCCTCTGGTGCGCGTCATGGTCGAAGGTGACGACGAAACACAGGTTCGCGGCCATGCCGAAGACCTGGCAAAACTGGTAACTGAAGTTTGCGCCTGAATTCGGCTTGCCAGTGATGATGTGGTTGGGTAACATCTGCGCCCACTTTGACCGACGAGGTACAGCATGCGTCGCACTATGGTAGCTGGTAACTGGAAGATGCACGGTACCCGCGCCAGTGTCGCTGAGCTGATCAATGGCCTTCGTCATCTGGCCTTGCCTAGCGGTGTTGACGTTGCGGTTTTCCCACCTTGCCTGCATATCAACCAAGTGGTTGATGGCTTGAAAGGTAAGTCGATCCAGGTCGGCGCGCAGAATTCTGCGGTGGAGCCGATGCAAGGTGCGTTGACCGGTGAGATTTCGCCGAGTCAGTTGGTCGATGCGGGTTGTTCCTATGTGCTTGTTGGGCACTCCGAGCGCCGCCAGATGATGGGCGAGCGTGATGGGACACTCAATCGCAAGTTCGCCGCAGCACAGGCTTGTGGCTTGATTCCAGTGTTGTGCATAGGGGAAACCCTGGAGCAGCGTGAATCGGGCAAGACTCTTGAAGTTGTCTCGCGTCAGCTAGGCAGCATCATCGAGGAGCTGGGTGTTGGTGCGTTTGCAAAAGCAGTAATTGCTTATGAGCCAGTCTGGGCCATTGGTACCGGGCTGACTGCTACACCGCAACAGGCGCAGGATGTGCACGCAGCCATCCGCGCGCAGTTGGCGGCAGAGAATTCTGAAGTCGCACAAGGTGTGCGTCTTCTATACGGCGGCAGCGTGAAGGCGGCCAATGCGGTCGAACTGTTCGGCATGCCGGATATCGATGGGGGGCTCATTGGTGGAGCTTCCCTGAATGCAGATGAGTTCGGTGCGATCTGTCGCGCCGCGGGAAACTGAAAAAATGCTGGAAACAGTCGTAGTCGTTTTTCATCTGTTGGCTGCCCTGGGCGTAGTTGCCCTGGTTTTGCTGCAACAGGGTAAAGGTGCGGATGCTGGTGCGTCTTTCGGTGCAGGTGCTTCAAATACTGTGTTCGGAAGCCAAGGTTCCTCTACCTTTCTTAGTAAGTTTACTGCTATACTTGCCGCCGGTTTCTTCATAACCAGCTTGGGGTTAGGTTACTTTGCTAAAGAGAAAGCTCATGTGCTGACTCAAGCAGGTTTGCCAAACCCAGCAGTGTTGGAAGTACCAAAAGCAAAACCGGCTTCTGATGATGTCCCGGTGCTTCAAGAGCAAAAGTCGGCTACTCCAGCGACTGACGTGCCTCCAGCTCAAGAGCAGAAGTAAGAAGGTTGTAAACGCTGTATTGCCGAGGTGGTGGAATTGGTAGACACGCAACCTTGAGGTGGTTGTGCCCATAGGGTGTAGGGGTTCGAGTCCCCTTCTCGGTACCAATTATCAGGAAAGCCCGCTGTTGCGGGCTTTCTTGTAGGTGGAAGGTTACATTGACCCTGTAAGGGATCAGTCGTATACTTCCGCCCCAGCTTTGTCGCGGGGTGGAGCAGTCTGGTAGCTCGTCGGGCTCATAACCCGAAGGTCGTCGGTTCAAATCCGGCCCCCGCAACCAGTTTTAGCGGAGCCCCTTTTAAGGGGCTTTTTGTTAGCTGGACACTTTCAACGCCGCTGTTCGACGGCGTTTCAAGGATGGGCGTTTCGCCCATTTTTTTATTTTGCACAGCATGCACATACATGCACGAGGGGGTTCAGGTGTCGAGCAAGCTAGAAGAGTTGCAGGCCTTGCTGGCCCCGGTGGTCGTGGCCCTAGGCTATGAATGCTGGGGTATTGAGTTTTCGGCTCAAGGTCGCCACTCAATGTTGCGCGTTTATATCGATAAAGAGGGCGGCGTGCTGGTGGACGATTGTGCCATTGTCAGCCGTCAGATCAGCGGTGTGCTGGATGTTGAAGATCCAATTGCTGTTGAATACACCCTCGAAGTTTCCTCGCCAGGCATGGAACGCCCACTGTTCACTATTGATCAGTTTGCAAAATTTGCCGGTGAACAAGTGAAGATCAAGCTGCGATCCCCGTTCGAAGGGCGACGCAATTTTCAGGGCCTTCTGCGCGGTGTAGAAGAGCAGGACGTTGTGGTGCAAGTGGAAGACCATGAGTTCCTGTTGCCGATCGATATGATCGACAAGGCCAACATTATTCCCAGTTTTGGCTGAGACGCGGATCCCGCGGATCCAATGGCTTGCGAAAGGCGAGGCGTACGATGAGCAAAGAAGTACTGCTGGTTGTTGAGTCGGTATCCAATGAAAAGGGCGTACCGGCAAACGTGATTTTTGAAGCGCTGGAGCTGGCCCTGGCCACTGCTACCAAAAAGCGTTTTGAAGACGAAGTAGATCTGCGTGTGGAAATCAACCGCCACACCGGTGCCTATGAGACTTTCCGTCGCTGGACGGTCGTCGAAGAAGCCGATCTTGATGATCCGGCCATCGAAACCTGGCCGAGCAAGGTTGCCGAAACGCACCCTGGCGCCAATGTCGGTGATGTCGTAGAAGAAAAGATCGAATCGATCGAGTTCGGCCGTATTGCTGCACAGACCGCCAAGCAGGTCATCGTGCAGAAGGTTCGCGAAGCCGAGCGCGCTCAAGTCGTTGACGCTTATCGCGAGCGCCTGGGTGAAATCATCTCCGGTACCGTGAAAAAAGTCACCCGCGACAACGTGATCGTTGACCTGGGCAACAACGCTGAAGCGTTGCTGGCCCGTGAAGACATCATCTCTCGCGAAACCTTCCGTGTCGGCGTGCGTCTGCGTGCGCTGCTCAAGGAAATCCGCACCGAGAACCGCGGCCCTCAGTTGATCCTGTCGCGTACCGCGCCGGAAATGCTGATCGAGCTGTTCCGTATCGAGGTGCCGGAAATTGCCGAAGGCCTGATCGAAGTCATGGCTGCGTCCCGCGACCCGGGTTCGCGCGCCAAGATCGCGGTCCGTTCCAAGGACAAGCGTATTGATCCGCAAGGTGCTTGCATTGGTATGCGCGGTTCGCGCGTCCAGGCAGTGTCTGGCGAGCTGGGCGGTGAGCGTGTGGATATCGTGCTGTGGGACGATAACCCGGCTCAGTTCGTGATCAACGCGATGTCGCCGGCTGAAGTGGCGGCAATTATCGTTGACGAGGATGCCCATGCAATGGACATCGCCGTTGGCGCAGACAACCTGGCTCAGGCCATTGGTCGTGGTGGTCAGAACGTGCGTCTGGCCAGCCAACTGACCGGTTGGACCCTGAATGTGATGACCGAATCGGACATCCAGGCTAAGCAGCAAGCAGAAACCGGTGACATCCTGCGCAACTTTATCGAAGAGCTCGAAGTCGATGAAGACCTGGCACAGGTGCTGGTAGATGAAGGCTTCACCAGCCTGGAAGAGATTGCCTACGTACCGTTGGAAGAAATGCTCAACATCGACGGCTTTGACGAAGACACCGTCAACGAGCTTCGCGCTCGGGCCAAGGATCGTTTGTTGACTAAAGCCATCGCTACTGAGGAAAAGCTGGCAGACGCCCATCCGGCCGAAGACCTGCTCTCGCTTGAGGGTATGGACAAGGATTTGGCGATGGAACTGGCGGTGCGCGGCGTAATTACCCGCGAAGACCTGGCCGAGCAGTCTATTGACGATCTGCTCGACATCGACGGCATTGACGAAGATCGTGCCGGCAAGTTGATCATGGCCGCCCGAGCCCATTGGTTCGAGTAACTAGGCGCGGCCTGAGGAGAGAAGTGCATGACGCAAGTCACGGTGAAACAACTGGCCGATGAGGTCAAAACACCGGTAGAGCGCCTGTTGCAGCAGATGCGTGAGGCAGGTCTGCCGCACACCGCCGCCGATGAAGGTGTGAGCGATAGTGAGAAGCAGTCTTTGCTGACTCACTTGAAGAGCAGCCACAAGGCGAAAGTGGAAGAACCGCGCAAGATTACATTGCAGCGCAAAACCACCAGCACACTGCGTGTTGCGGGTAGCAAGAGCATCAGCGTTGAAGTACGTAAGAAGAAAGTCTTCGTACAACGCAGCCCGGAAGAAATCGAAGCCGAGCGCAAACGCGATCTGGAAGAACGTCGCGCAGTAGAAAATGCTGCTCGTCAGAAGGCTGAAGAAGAAGCCAAGCGTCGCACCGAAGAAGAAGCGCGTCGCCAGCCTGCGACTACTGAATCGGTCTCCGCGCCTAGCGCGCCAGTAGAAGCTGTGCGTGAGGCCGCTCCGGTTGCCGCGGCACCAGCACCTGCTGCTGATGCCCGCAAGCGCGAAGAACCTCGCCGTCCGGACAAACCACGTGCTGACGATAGCAATCGTCGCGGCGGCGGCGGTGATGGCGAGCGCAAAAATGCTCCGCATCGTGCCTCGGTCAAAGAGAAAGCGCCTGCGCCACGCGTTGCCCCACGTACTACCGACGAAGAAAGCGATAGCTTCCGTCGTGGTGGTCGCGGCAAGGCCAAGCTGAAAAAACGCAACGCCCACGGTTTCCAGAGCCCAACCGGCCCTGTCGTGCGTGATGTGCAGATCGGCGAGACCATCTCTGTTGGCGATCTCGCCAATCAGATGTCGGTCAAGGCTGCTGAAATCATCAAGTTCATGTTCAAACTGGGCACCCCAGCGACCATCAACCAGGTGCTTGATCAGGAAACTGCTCAGCTGGTAGCCGAAGAACTGGGCCACAAAGTGACCCTGGTCAGCGACACCGCCTTGGAAGACTCCCTGGCCGAGTCCCTGAAGTTTGAAGGTGAGACGTTCTCCCGTGCACCAGTTGTGACCGTAATGGGCCACGTTGACCATGGTAAAACTTCCCTGCTCGACTATATCCGTCGTGCCAAGGTAGCTGCTGGCGAAGCCGGTGGTATCACCCAGCACATCGGTGCGTACCACGTTGAAACCGAACGCGGCATGGTCACCTTCCTCGACACCCCAGGTCACGCCGCGTTTACCGCAATGCGTGCCCGTGGTGCCAAGGCAACTGATATCGTGATCCTGGTAGTTGCAGCGGACGACGGCGTGATGCCGCAGACCATTGAAGCTGTCCAGCACGCCAAGGCTGCGGGTGTTCCACTGGTTGTTGCAGTGAACAAAATCGACAAGCCGGGCGCCGATCTCGATCGCATCCGTAGCGAACTGTCGGTTCACGGCGTGACTTCCGAAGAGTGGGGCGGTGATACGCCGTTCGTTTCGGTCTCGGCTAAAGTCGGTACTGGTGTAGACGAACTGCTCGAGGCAGTCCTGCTGCAAGCCGAAGTACTCGAACTGAAAGCAACGCCATCGGCTCCAGGTCGCGGTGTTGTGGTTGAATCGCGTCTCGACAAAGGTCGTGGTCCGGTGGCAACTGTTCTGGTTCAAGACGGTACCCTGCGCCAAGGCGACATGGTGCTGGTCGGTTCGAACTATGGCCGTGTACGTGCCATGCTCGACGAGAACGGCAAGCCAATCAAAGAAGCCGGTCCTTCCATCCCTGTCGAGATCCTCGGCCTGGACGGTACTCCGGACGCTGGCGACGAGATGAGCGTGCTGTCTGACGAGAAGAAAGCCCGTGAAGTGGCTCTGTTCCGTCAAGGCAAGTTCCGCGAAGTCAAACTGGCTCGTGCTCATGCCGGCAAGCTGGAAAACATCTTCGAAAACATGGGCCAGGCAGAGAAGAAGACGCTCAACATCGTCCTCAAATCTGACGTCCGTGGTTCTCTCGAAGCGTTGAACGGCGCCTTGAACGGCCTGGGTAACGACGAAGTGCAAGTGCGTGTTGTCGGTGGCGGTGTCGGTGGTATCACCGAGTCCGACGCCAACCTGGCACTGGCTTCCAACGCTGTACTGTTCGGTTTCAACGTGCGTGCCGATGCTGGCGCTCGCAAGATCGTCGAGCAGGAAGGCCTGGACATGCGTTACTACAACGTCATCTACGACATCATCGAAGACGTCAAGAAAGCCCTCACCGGCATGCTTGGCAGCGATGTCCGGGAGAACATCCTGGGTGTGGCCGAGGTGCGTGATGTGTTCCGCTCGCCGAAATTCGGCGCGATCGCCGGTTGCATGGTTATCGAAGGTGTTGTGCACCGTAACCGTCCAATCCGTGTACTGCGTGAAGACATCGTTATCTTTGAAGGCGAGCTGGAATCCCTGCGCCGCTTCAAGGATGACGCTTCCGAAGTGCGTGCCGGCATGGAATGCGGTATCGGCGTCAAGAGCTACAACGACGTTAAGCCTGGCGACAAGATCGAAGTCTACGAGAAGGTCCAGGTTGCTCGCAGCCTCTAACTCGCGCACTTCAGGAGCCACACGGCGTGTGGGCATGCAAATGCCTTGCGCTGTGTCCGGACTCTAAACGCAACGCCCGGTCTGGCTTTTGTCAGGCCGGGCGTTTGCCGCTTTCAGACCCCACGGGTTTCACCGTGTGGCAGTAACAGGTAACAAGACATGGCAAAAGAATACAGCCGTACCCAGCGTATCGGCGATCAGATGCAGCGTGAGCTGGCACAACTGATCCGTCGCGAAGTCAAAGACCCCCGCGTTGGCCTGGTCACCATCACCGCCGTTGAAGTGAGCCGTGACGTGGGTCACGCCAAGATCTTTATCACCGTGATGGGGCAGGACAACAGCGAAGAAATTGCACAAAGCATCAAGGTGCTCAACTCGGCAGCGGGTTTCCTGCGCATGCAGTTGGCCCGTGAGATGAAGCTGCGCAGCGTTCCTCAGTTGCACTTCCACTACGACGAAAGTGTCGTGCGTGGTGCGCACCTGTCGGCTCTGATCGAGCGCGCCGTGGCTGAAGACAGCCAGCGCCCGTCCACACCTGAAGACGCCAAGGAGTAAGCGGTGGCTCAGGTCAAACGTATACGTCGCAACGTCAGCGGCATCATTCTGCTCGACAAACCCATTGGCTTTACCTCCAATGCCGCGTTGCAGAAGGTCCGCTGGCTGCTCAATGCCGAGAAGGCCGGGCACACCGGCAGCCTCGACCCCTTGGCCACTGGCGTGTTGCCGCTGTGCTTTGGCGAGGCGACCAAGTTCTCGCAATACCTGCTCGATTCCGACAAGGGTTATGAAACCCTGATGCAACTGGGCAAGACCACCACCACGGCCGACGCCGAAGGTGATGTTTTGCAGGTTCGCGACGTGACCGTTGGTCGTGCTGATATCGAAGCTGCTTTACCCGGTTTTCGTGGGCAAATCAGTCAGATACCGCCGATGTACTCGGCGCTCAAGCGCGATGGGCAGCCTCTTTACAAGCTGGCACGTGCGGGCGAAGTAGTGGAGCGCGAACCGCGTTCTGTTACTATTGCGCGCTTGGAATTGCTCGCCTGTGAAGGCGACACCGCCCGCTTGGCCGTGGACTGCAGCAAAGGCACCTATATCCGTACCCTGGTGGAAGATATTGGTGAAAAGCTCGGTTGCGGTGCGTACGTTGCAGAACTGCGACGCACCCAGGCCGGTCCTTTCAGCCTGGCCCAGACGGTCACGCTGGAAGAGTTGGAAGCGGTACATGCCGAAGGTGGCAACGAAGCGGTTGATCGCTTCCTGATGCCTTCAGACAGCGGCTTGCTGGATTGGCCGTTGCTGCACTTCTCGGAGCACAGCGCGTTCTACTGGCTCAACGGCCAACCGGTGCGTGCCCCGGATGCCCCGAAGTTCGGTATGGTGCGGGTACAGGATCATAACGGTCGCTTTATCGGTATCGGTGAAGTGAGCGAAGACGGGCGCATCGCGCCGCGTCGACTGATTCGGTCAGAATGACCGGAACCAGTTTGTGGTAAAAGCGCAGTAGCTTTTACGCAAACTGGAACGAGTGTGGCTGTTAACAGGCACGGTCAACACTCATTTTTAGATACAGGGATTTATCCCTGGCCTGTTGAAACTGCCCTTTGGGTGGTTTCCTGAAAAAAGGATTGCCTCATGGCTCTCGACGTTCAAGAAAAAGCACAAATCGTAGCTGACTATCAGCAAGCTGTTGGTGACACTGGTTCGCCAGAAGTGCAAGTTGCACTGCTGACCCACAACATCAACAAGCTGCAAGGTCACTTCAAGGCCAACGGTAAAGACCACCACTCCCGTCGTGGTCTGATCCGCATGGTAAACCAGCGCCGTAAGCTGCTGGACTACCTGAAAGGCAAGGATCTGGGTCGCTATCAGGCTCTGATCGGTCGCCTGGGTCTGCGTCGCTAATAAGCGATTGCGCTAGAGGTTGGTTGTCTGCCGTGTGTCAGTGGGATTCCCGCTGGCCCATGGCAGGCTCCCAGCCTCAAGTTTTATCTGGATACACGTTTTACCCTGGACGAGGGTCGGGCCGATTCCCGACATTGCCCAAGAATTTCGCAAGAAGACACGTTCCCCAAGAGCCACAAAGAAGGTAGGACACCGTGAACCCGGTTATCAAAAAATTCCAGTTCGGTCAGTCGACCGTTACTCTCGAGACAGGCCGTATCGCCCGTCAAGCCTCCGGCGCAGTGCTGGTTACCGTTGACGACGACGTTACCGTTCTGGTGACCGTTGTTGGCGCCAAGACCGCTGACCCGAGCAAAGGCTTCTTCCCTCTTTCCGTTCACTACCAGGAAAAGACTTACGCTGCCGGTAAGATCCCTGGCGGTTTCTTCAAGCGTGAAGGCCGTCCTTCCGAGAAAGAAACCCTGACTTCCCGACTGATCGACCGTCCGATCCGTCCGCTGTTCCCAGAAGGCTTCATGAACGAAGTGCAGGTTGTCTGCACCGTCCTTTCCACCAGCAAGAAGACCGATCCGGACATCGCTGCGATGATCGGTACCTCGGCTGCCCTGGCTATTTCCGGTATTCCTTTCGATGGCCCGATCGGCGCTGCCCGCGTTGCCTTCCACGAAAGCACCGGTTACCTGCTGAACCCGACTTACGAGCAACAGAAAGCTTCGAGCCTGGACATGGTCGTAGCCGGTACCTCGGAAGCCGTGTTGATGGTTGAATCGGAAGCCAAAGAGCTGACCGAAGACCAGATGCTGGGCGCCGTGCTGTTTGCTCACGACGAGTTCCAGGTTGTGATCAACGCTGTTAAAGAATTGGCTGCCGAAGCTGCCAAACCAACCTGGACTTGGGCTCCACAGCCTGAAGCCACCGCACTGCTGGGCGCTATCCGTGCCGAATTCGGCGACGCGATCTCCCAGGCCTACGCCATCACCGTCAAGGCCGACCGTTACGCTCGCCTGGGTGAGTTGAAGGATCAGGTTGTTGCCAAGCTGTCCGGTGAAGAAGGCCAGCCTTCTTCCAGCGAAGTCAAAGCTGCCTTCGGTGAAATCGAATACCGCACCGTTCGCGAAAACATCGTTAACGGCAAGCCACGTATCGACGGTCGCGACACCCGCACTGTACGTCCGCTGAACATCGAAGTCGGCGTTCTGCCGAAGACTCACGGTTCGGCCCTGTTCACCCGTGGTGAGACCCAGGCTCTGGTCGTTGCAACACTGGGCACCGCCCGTGACGCACAACTGCTGGACACCCTGGAAGGCGAGAAAAAAGACCCGTTCATGCTGCACTACAACTTCCCTCCGTTCTCGGTAGGTGAGTGTGGTCGCATGGGCGGCGCTGGTCGTCGCGAAATCGGTCACGGTCGTCTGGCGCGTCGTTCGATCGCCGCCATGCTGCCGGCTGCGGACGTGTTCCCGTACACCATCCGTGTTGTGTCGGAAATCACTGAGTCCAACGGTTCCAGCTCCATGGCTTCGGTCTGCGGTGCTTCCCTGGCGCTGATGGACGCGGGTGTGCCGATGAAGGCACCGGTTGCCGGTATCGCCATGGGCCTGGTTAAAGAAGGCGAGAAGTTCGCCATCCTGACCGACATCCTGGGTGACGAAGACCACCTGGGCGACATGGACTTCAAAGTGGCCGGTACCGCCAAAGGTGTTACCGCGCTGCAGATGGACATCAAGATCAAGGGCATCACCGAAGAAATCATGGAAATCGCTCTGGGCCAAGCCCTGGAAGCGCGCCTGAACATCCTCGGCCAGATGAACCAGATCATTGGTCAGTCCCGTACCGAACTGTCGGAAAATGCTCCGACCATGATCGCGATGAAAATCGACACCGACAAAATCCGTGATGTTATCGGTAAAGGTGGCGCGACCATTCGTGCGATCTGCGAAGAGACCAAGGCTTCGATCGACATCGAAGACGACGGCTCGATCAAGATCTTCGGCGAAACCAAGGAAGCTGCAGAAGCGGCGCGTCAGCGCGTTCTGGGCATCACCGCGGAAGCCGAGATCGGCAAGATCTACGTCGGTAAGGTTGAGCGCATCGTCGACTTCGGCGCATTCGTCAACATCCTGCCGGGCAAAGACGGTCTGGTTCACATCTCCATGCTGAGCGACGCTCGCGTTGAGAAAGTGACCGACATTCTGAAAGAAGGCCAGGAAGTGGAAGTACTGGTACTGGACGTGGACAACCGCGGCCGTATCAAGCTCTCCATCAAGGACGTAGCAGCAGCCAAGGCTTCGGGCGTTTAATTACCCACGCTGTAGGCTGAAAAAAAGGACTCTTCGGAGTCCTTTTTTTATGCCTATAAGAAAATCTCTAGAAATCAGTCGCTTAGTTATACCTAAAACCCGCAACTTGCATGCAGGCAAGTTCCTCTTCATGCAAGTTGCACGATTTCGAAGAAAGAAGATTTTATTAAGCTATTGATTTATAAGGATTTAATTGGCGAGCGTGAGTTGGCACAGTGCCTGCAACAACCCTGTTAGCGCTGCAGCATCAAGGTTCACACACTGCAGTCTTTTAATAAAACAGGAGTTACTCGTATGAAGAAGTTCGCTCTCGCTACTGCTACCGCTCTGACCCTGGCCATGGGTGCTAACGTGGCCTTTGCCCAGACTTCCCAAGCGCCAATGACCCTGGCTGCTGGTGAAGTGACCAAGGCTAAAGAAGCCACCTCGGACACTTGGATCACTACCAAAGTCAAAGCTGACCTGCTGACTGAAAAAGGCATCCCGGGCTCGGATATTGAGGTTGAAACCAACAAAGGCGTGGTTTCCCTGTCTTCCGAAGTCGCTGTCTCGGACGCTCAGAAAGCCACTGCTGTGGCGATCACCAAGAAAATCAAAGGTGTGACTGCGGTTTCTGCTGATGGCCTGATGGCTGGCGGTGCAACTAAAGCCGATAACATGGACAAAACCAAGGCCGCTGCTGCTGACGCCAAAGGCGCTACCTCGGATACTTGGATCACCACCAAAGTGAAAGCTGACTTGGTAACCGAGAAAGGCATTCCTGGCACCGACATCAAAGTCGAAACCAACAAAGGCGTGGTTTCCCTGTCGTCCTCTACTGCCGTGACTGAGTCGCAGAAGGCCACTGCCGTGGCAATCACCAAAAAAATCAAAGGCGTTAAAGCTGTATCGGCTGATGGCCTGAAAGCAGAGTAACGCTCCAGAATTCGCCTGAACTAAACGTCGGCGGCGGCGAGTGAGCTAGATATACACTCAACGCACCTCCACCAGTTCATGCGACCGACCACACGGATGTGGTCATTACAGGCCCCGGCACTTGTGTCGGGGCCTGTTCTATTCTGGCTCGGAATACGTTTTGTAGGCTTATGAAGATCAAATGTGGGAGCGAGCAAGCCCGCTTCCCCATTCAGGTGTGCGTAGAGGTCGGGTCACTCAGCATCCAGATGCATCGGTGTCACCACTCGACCATCTTTCTCTGCCTGCCCCAGGTTGGCATCGATGAAGTACACCCGGTCATCTTCCAACTGTCCTTTGTCTACCAGGTAATCCTTGATAGTGCTTGCGCGGTCTTGGCCCAACTGGCGCAGCAACACATCACTGCCACTCCAGAATTTGATAACGCCGTCCTTCAGCTTGGCGGTACGTTCATCGCGGCTGAGGTCTTTCCACTCCGCCGGCGGCTGCTGTTTCAGACGGGTGCGGTAGATGCCTTCCAGCAACGGTGCTTTTTCACTTTCCGGTACTTCCAGCAAGGAAGCCTGGGCCGGAACCTTGTCACCACGGCGTTGCAGCATCTTGTAGTAGTTGTATTGGTATTCGCGTTCCAGGCGCTGCGCGGCGAGGAACGGCCCGTCGCTGCTGGCAGCGGCCGTGCCTTCGATTTCCAGGCGCAGCGCAGGGCGCTCTTTAAGCGCCTTGGCCAGCGTGTTCAAGGCGCCCTCGGCGTCTTTGTTCAGCTCGCTGGAACCCGGGCCGAACGAGACATTACCGAGGTCTTCCGAGCCCCCACCGGTCACCAGCCCACCGATGAACTTGAAGGGCGCCGTCGCCGCGCGGGCCACGAGATTGCGCAGGGTCTGCCAAACGATCGGCATTACGCTGAATTGGGGATTGTTCAAATCGCCCGTCACTGGCAACTCGATGGTGATTTTGCCGTTAGTGTCTTTGAGTAGCGCAATCGCCAGGCGAATCGGCAAGTCCACCGCATCAGTGCTGTCGACCTTCTCGCCCAGTTGCAATTGTTCGACGACCACTTTGTTTTCGGCCTTCAATTGGCCCTTGGTGATCACGTAGTGCAGGTCAAGGTTGAGTCGGCCCTTGCGGATACGGAAGCCGGCGAACTTGCCGGAGTAGGGCGTCAGGTTAGTCAGTTCGACGCGCTTGAAGCTGGTGGCGATGTCCAGCGCCGCCATTGGATCAAACGGGTTCACGCTGCCTTTGATGGTGACGGGCGCGTAACGGTCCACCTTACCCTTGATGTCGACGCTGGCCGGTTTGGCCTGTCGGCTGTCGATAGTGCCGATTTGTCCGTTGAGTTGTTGAATCGCCGTGGCGAAGTTAGGTGTGAGGCTGAAGTCGGCAAAGTTGGCGGAGCCGTCGTTGATCGCAATCTGGCCGATACGAATGCCCAGGGGCTTATCTTTGCTGGCCGGTTTGGCTGCTGACTTAGCACCACTGTCGGCCGGCTGTGGAATCAGCAGGTCGTCGATGTTGGTGGTGCGGTCATCATTGATCATGAAGCGCGCATACGGTTGCTGCAGGTTGACCTTGTCGATCGACAGGCTGTCGCCGTGCTGATAGTTCACGCCTTCGAGTACCAGGCGCTGCCATTTGAGGAAATCGCGCGTTTTGAGGGTGTCCAGGGTGTGCAGTTGGTCGACCTGCGCCCGACCGGTGACCTGCAACTTCAGAGGGGCGGTGCCTTTCAGGTTCACATCGAGATTGCTGCTGAGCATGCCGCTACGCAGTTCCAGGCGGATGAACGGACTGATGTAGGACTGGGCGACCCGCAGGTCGATGTCTTGGGTATTTACCTTCAGCTTGGCGCTGACTGGGTTGAGGTTGACCTCTCCGGTCGCCTGGATTTTGCCTTGTTTGCCCAGCCCCGTGTCGAGCTTCAAGGTGAACGGGTTCTGGTTGAGGCTATCGAAGTTCTGCACATCGACGTTCAACGGGCCCAGTTCCAGCGCAACCGCCGGCTTGGCCTGACGGTCGGCCAGGTGCACTTGATAGTTGCGTAGTTGCACATCCTTGAGCAGGACCTGCCACGGTTTGCTCGGCGCCGCAGGTTCGGCTTTTGGCGAGTCGGCAGTGGCCGGAGCGCTGACAGGCTCCGGCGCCTTGGCGGGTTTACTGGGTTGACTGGCGAACAGTTTCTGCCAGTCCAGTTGCCCATCGGCCTCAAGGGCCGCCCAGGTTTCCAGCTTGTTGCTGCGGATCTTACCGACGATTACCTGCTGCTTGGCCAGGTCCACCGTGGACTCGATGACGTCCAAGCGCTCCAGGCGCACCAACGGGCGGCCGTCCGGTGCTTTGATGGCAAATGGCGCGATGCTGGCGGCGGTGTTGGTCAGGTTCAGTTCAGTCTCTTTGGCCAGGCTGAACGTGTATTCGGTGCTGAAGTTGAGCACACCGTCTTCCAGCACCAGGGGCAAGGCGTCACGTACATAGGGCCACCAGGCTTTCATCTTGCCATCGGTGACCTTCAGTGTACCTTCGGAGGTAATCGGCACCAGGCTGAAACTACCTTTCCAATCGATTCTCCCACCGTCAGGCCCCGCCGCGACCAGCGTCATGTCGGCATTATCTTCAGGCAGGGTGCTGAGGTTTTTCAGCTCGAAGTCGAGTGAGTCGTATAGAAATTCGATAGGTTCGCTGGGGCGTAAGTCTTGAAAGTGCACATAGCCGCTCGACAATTTGATGCCATCGACACGTAACGGGAAAGGCTTGGCATCCGGATCGGCCGGGGCGGGCTCGCTGGCGGGCAACTTGAACAACTGCGCCAGATTCAACTTGCCGGACTTGTCGAACAGCAACTCGGTCTTGGGCTTGTCCAATTGCACATCAGCCAGGTGCAGGGCTCGGGTCCATAGACTGTCGATTTGCAGGTTGGCGTAGAGGCGTTCGAACCCCACTTGTTCATTGCCAGGCTCGCCTATTTTGAGCCCCCATGCCGTCACTTCCAGACTGAACGGGTTGAGCTCTATTCGCTCGATCCGCGCTGGCACCGTCGCGTAATTGGCCAGTTGCTGGTTGGCAATGCGAAGCGCGATACCGGGGAGAATCAAAAAGCCCAGCAAGCTGTAAAGGGCAAGGGCGGTCAACAAAGCGCCAGCGGCGCGAATCAATCCTTTGGGCATGGGGCGGCGCCATCTATATCAAACAAGAGTGCCTTGGAGTATGGCACGGGTTTTCGGTTCCGAAGCGCAGGGCCTTTGGGAAACGCCTTACAGTTGGAGTATCAGGGTTTTCAGCGGGGGCTGTTGATCCTGTGAGGGAAAGTCCGCACCGGGCGTCATGATTGTCCAGTCACGCACCGGGCGCCCGGCCTTTTGCGCACAACGCAGCACCTGTTCGCGCCAATCCTCCATGCTGACCTTTGCCAGGTTGTTGCAGCAGATCAGCACGCCGTTGTCTGCGGTGGCAAGCAATGCGGGTTTGAGCAGGCTTTGATAGTCGCGCAGCAGGTCGACGGTGCCGAACGCGCTCTTGGCCCAGGCCGGAGGGTCCAGCAATACCAAGTCGTATTGACGTTGCTCCAGGCGCGGATAGCTTGGCAGTTTCTGCCCGCGACGCTGGGTGATCGGCAGGCCCGCCAGTTGGCGGATCGCCGGGAAGTAGTCGGATTGCACGAATTGCAGGGTCGGCAATTGTGGGTTCAGCAGGCTATTTTCGCGCCCGACTGCGAGGTTGCCCTCGGCGAAGTCCAGGTTACATACCTCGCGGGCACCACCGGCGGCCGCGCTCAGGCCGACGCCGCAGGTATAGGCGAACAGGTTCAGCACGCTTTTACCGGCGCTGTGCTCCTTGACCCAGCCCCGGGTGTTGCGCAGGTCGAGGAACAGCAGTGGATCCTGCCCAGCATGCCGCCCGCGTACGCGGTAATTGAGCCCCCACTCGTGACCCACCAGGTCTTCCAGTGCAGCAGGTTCGGCACGATACACCGTGTCTTCGCGGTCAACGCGCGAATTGCCACGGGAACGGTCGTTGTAGACCAGTAGCAATTCCAGGCCCAAGTACTGGTTGATCTGTTGATGCAGGTCCAGCAGGTCTGCCGTTTCCAGGGACTGGTGAAAGCTCTGCACCAGCAGTTGAGGGCCGTAGCGGTCGATGGTCAGGCCGCCAGCGCCTTCCTGGCTGCCGTGGAACAGCCGGTAGCAGTCGGTGTCTTGGGCGTGCAGTTCGCTGATCAGGTCTTGGCGATGATCGAGGGCGGCGCGCAGCGCCTGATTCAAGGAAGACATGGAGCGCGCCTTGCTGGGGAAATGAGGGCGCGAAGTTTAACAGTTATGCGCCGTCGCCTACATCAACCCCATCCGCCGATGGGCCCGTTGCACCGAACCATTGCGCATCGCCCAACGCAGCATCGGCGCACTGCGTTTGACCCCGGCACGGATCATCTGGCGTTGCAGCGGACTCTGGTGCTGACCGAGCATGGCGCTGGCCCAGTCAGGCAGCAGGTCGATCCCGGCTCGCATCATCAAGGCGCCAAAGGGCTTGGCAAGGGTACTGGGGGAGGGCGCATTCAGCAGCAGGCGCAACACTTCCCGGCTGCGGTCATCGCACAGCAACTGCGGACGTATGCGTGCCAGATAATCCGACACTTCCTGCCGGGAATGCGGAACACCCTGCGCGCCCAGACGCTCGGCCACCAAGGCAATTTCACTGTAGTAACGGTCCTGGTCTCGACCTGAAAGGTGCGGGTTGCGGTAGCGAAGGTGGGCGGCCAAGAAGTTACTGACCTCCGCGACATGCACCCAAGTCAGCAGCTCCGGGTCGCTGGCCGCATAAGGTCGCCCGTCCGGCGCATGGCCGACCACCTGCAGGTGAATGGTGCGGACTTTCTCGATCAGCCATTCGGCATCTTTTCGCGCGCCAAAGGTGGTGCCCGAGATGAACTGCGAGGTACGCCGCAACCGCCCGAGCATGTCCTGGCGAAAATTGGAATGGTCCCACACACCCGCCAGGGCCAGTGGGTGCAAAGCTTGCAGCATCAAGGCACTGATGCCGCCGATAAGCATACTGCTGAAATCGCCATGTACTTGCCAACTCACCGAGTCGGGCCCGAACAGGCCTGGGTCGCCCTTGGGGTTTTCCAGGTCCAACTGGCCCAGCGACAAGCCGGTCAGGCTCATCAGCTGGTTTTCGATACGGCTGCGGATAAATTCCATGGCGACTCGGGGCTTCCTATCGGTTCAGGCGTTTGTCGATCAAACTCTCTACGACGCTCGGGTCGGCCAGGGTCGAGGTATCACCGAGGCTGTCGAGTTCGTTGCAGGCGATCTTGCGCAAAATCCTGCGCATGATCTTGCCGGAACGGGTTTTCGGCAAGGCCGGGGCCCATTGGATCAGTTCCGGCTTGGCAAAACTGCCGATTTCCTTGCTGACCAACGCCAGCAGGTGCTCTTTCAGCGCGTCGTCGGGTTCCACCCCATTCATGGGCGTGACAAACGCATAGACGCCCTGGCCTTTGACGTCGTGGGGGTAACCCACCACGGCGGCTTCGGCCACCAAGTCATGCAGGACCAGCGCGCTCTCCACCTCGGCGGTGCCGATACGGTGGCCGGACACGTTGATCACATCGTCAATGCGGCCAGTGATCCAATAATCGCCGTCTTCGTCGCGTCGCGCGCCGTCGCCGGTGAAGTAGTAACCGGGGTAGGGTTTGAAATAGGTGTCGATCATGCGCTGCGGATCGCCGTACACACTGCGGATCTGCCCGGGCCAGCTGGCTTTGATCGCCAGCACACCGCTGCCGGCGCCGCTGAATTCCTTGCCTTGCTCGTCAAGCAATACGGGTTGTACGCCGAACATCGGCTGGGTGGCACAACCGGGTTTGATCCGCTGGGCGCTGACCAGTGGGCTGAGCATGATGCCGCCGGTCTCGGTTTGCCACCAGGTATCCACAATCGGGCAGCGCTGTTCGCCCACCGCGTTGAAGTACCAGTCCCAGGCTTCCGGGTTGATCGGTTCGCCGACGCTGCCCAGCAAGCGCAGGCTGGCGCGGGACGTGTTCTCCAGCGGGCCGTGGCCTTCGCGCATCAACGCGCGCAAGGCAGTGGGCGCGGTGTAGAAGATGTTGACCTTGTGCTTGTCGATGACCTGCCAGAAGCGCGAGCTGTCCGGGTAGCTTGGTACGCCTTCGAATATCAGCGAGGTCGCGCCATTGGCCAGCGGGCCGTACACGATGTAACTGTGACCGGTGACCCAGCCCACATCGGCTGTGCACCAGAACACTTCGCCGTCGCGGTAGTCGAGCACGTATTTGAAGGTCATCGCCGCTTGCAGCAGGTAACCGCCCGTGGTGTGCAGGACGCCCTTGGGTTTACCGGTGCTGCCGGAGGTGTAGAGGATGAACAGCGGGTCTTCGGCGTCCATCGGCTCGGGCGGGCAGTCGTCGCTTGCGGCATCCAGAGCCTGTTGATACTTGAGGTCGCGGGCTTCGGTCCAGTTAACGGTCGCACCCGTGCGTTCCACCACCAGCACCGTACTGACGTTCGGGCAGTTGGTCAGGGCTTTGTCGACATTCTGTTTCAGCGCCACTGGCTTACCGCCGCGCACGCCTTCGTCAGCGGTGATCACGGTGCGGCAGTCTGCGTCGAGAATACGGTCGCGCAGGGCGTCCGGCGAGAAGCCACCAAACACCACGGAATGCACCGCGCCAATCCGCGTGCAGGCGAGCATGGCGTAGGCTGCTTCCGGGATCATCGGCATGTAGATGCACACCCGGTCGCCTTTCTTCACGCCGCGGCTTTTCAGCACATTGGCCAGGCGGCTGACGTTCTGGTGCAGTTGGCGGTACGTGATTTTGGAAGAATTTGTCGGATCATCGCCTTCCCAGATGAAGGCCGGCTGATCGGCGCGTTGCGCCAGGTGGCGGTCGATGCAGTTGTAGCTGACGTTCAATTGGCCGCCGGCAAACCATTGCGCAGCACCGGTCTTGATGTCTGAGCGTTGAACGGTGTGCCAAGGGGTTATCCAGTCGAGAAAGCCTTTGGCCTGTTCAGCCCAGAACGTGTCCGGTTGATCGATGGATTGGCGATAGAGGCGTTGATAGTCCTCTTGATTGAGTTGCGCAGCCCGGCGGACGGCATCGGCGGTGGGGAACGTGCTGATATCGAACATGAGCGATCCTTATTCTTGTTTTAGCCACAAGTCATAAAGATGCACCCTGCAGGGGGAGGGTTCAAGGCCAACCTCCAAATGGACGTTGGCCCTGCAATACCTGAATCAGCCGCGGTGACGACCACGGAAGTAGTTGATCAGGCCCTGAGTCGACGCATCGTCAGCCAGGGTTTCCTCGGCACCGGTCAGGCGGTTGTAGACGCCCTTGCCCAGCTCTTTGCCAAGTTCCACGCCCCATTGGTCGAAGGCGTTGATACCCCAGATCACGCTCTGCACGAACACTTTGTGCTCATACATGGCAACCAGCGCGCCCAAGCGACGCGGGCTGATACGCTCGACCACAAGGGTGTTGCTCGGACGGTTGCCCGGGATCACCTTGTGCGGCGCAAGTTTCTGCACTTCTTCTTCCGAGATGCCCTTGTCGCGCAACTCGGCTTCGGCTTCGCTGCGGGTCTTGCCGAGCATCAGCGCCTGGCTCTGGGACAAGCAGTTGGCATACAGCCACTGATGGTGGTCGGACACCGGGTTGAAGCTGACGATTGGCACGATGAAGTCGGCCGGGATCAGTTGGGTCCCTTGGTGCAGCAACTGGTGGTAAGCATGCTGACCGTTGCAGCCCACGCCGCCCCAGATCACCGGGCCGGTATCGGTAGACACTGGCGTGCCGTCCTGCCGCACGCTTTTGCCGTTTGATTCCATGTCCAACTGCTGCAAGTGTTTGGTGATGTTACGCAGGTAGTGGTCGTACGGCAGGATCGCATGGCTTTGCGCACCCCAGAAGTTGCCATACCACACGCCCAGTAAGCCCAGCAGCACCGGCATGTTGGCTTCGAATGGCGCGTTCTGGAAATGCTGGTCCATGGTGTAGGCACCGGACAGCAGTTCCTTGAAGTTGGACATGCCGATGGCCAAGGCGATGGGCAAACCGATGGCTGACCACAGCGAGTAACGGCCGCCGACCCAGTCCCACATCGGGAAGATGTTCTCTTCGCGGATACCGAAAGCCACGGCGGCCGCGTTGTTGCTCGACACGGCGATGAAGTGGCGATACAGCTCGGCTTCCGAGCCACCCTGGGCCAGGTACCAGGCGCGGGCGGCCTGGGCGTTTTTCAGGGTTTCCAGGGTGTTGAAGGATTTCGACGAGACGATAAACAGGGTGGTCTCGGCGCGCAGCTTCATGGTTAGCTCGTGGAACTCGCTGCCGTCAATGTTTGCCAGGTAATGGCAGCGCACGCCTTTATGCGCGTAGGACAACAGCGCCTCGGAAACCAGCTCCGGGCCGAGGAACGAGCCGCCGATACCGATGTTCACTACGTCGGTGATCGGCTTCTCGGTGTAGCCACGCCACAAACCGTCGTGGATGCGGCCGACCAGGTCAGTGATCTGGTTCAGCACCTTGTGCACGTCCGGCATGATGTTCACGCCGTTGACCGACAGCTTGTCACCCACTGGGCGGCGCAAGGCGGTGTGCAGGGCAGGGCGGCCTTCGGAGGAGTTGACTGGCTCGCCTGCGTACAGCGCATCGATCGCGCCTTTGAGATTCACTTCCTTTGCCAGGGCCACCAGCAGGTCGCGGGTTTCGCTGGTGATCAGATTTTTCGAGTAATCGAGGAAAAGTCCGCAGCTGCTCAAGGTGAACTGGGAAAAGCGCTGAGGATCGGCATTGAACGCTTCGCGCATGCTGAAATCCTGCATGGCTTGGCGGTGTTGATTGAGCGCTTGCCAGGCGGGCAGAGCGGTAACGTCATGAGGAGTGCGGTAGTACGCCATCGCTGCGGGTTTCCTTTTATTACGGGGACTGCCTTTAGGACACTTCTGAGCCCGGAACGTCCAGTCTTTCATCAAGGAATGGGTTCGGGACAGCGCTAACCATAGCGCAGGGCGATTACATTAAACCTAGCGTGTCGATATGTCTTGGTTTTGTCTGCGCTTATGCCGGTACTTTTTTGCACCGGCACTTTTTATTGACGCAGCGAGAAGGGCAACTGCAAGGGGGTCAGTCGAGGGTCAGATGCAGGTTGTCGATGAGGCGAGTGGCGCCCAGGTAGGCGGCTACCAGAATGACGATATCCCGATCCTCGGCAGTGGCCGGGCGCAGATGCACACCCTGGCGTACCTCGAGGTAGTCCAGGCGCAACCCGGCGGCTTCGATTTGCTGGACCTGTTCGGCGCGCAACGTCGCGAAGTCGTGGTCACCGGCTTTGATCGCAGCAGCGATCAGGGTGAGGCAGCCGTACAGCACCGGCGCAATAGCGCGTTGCTCGTCGGTGAGGTAGCCGTTGCGTGACGACAGCGCAAGGCCGTCGTCGGCGCGCACGGTGGGTTCGCCGATGATCTGGATCGGCATATTCAGGTCATGGACCATGGCGCGGATCACGGCCAGTTGCTGGTAATCCTTCTGGCCAAACACGGCCGTGTCCGGCTGGACCATGTTGAACAGTTTGCTGACCACCGTTGCCACACCTTCGAAATGCCCCGGGCGGCTGGCGCCGCACAGGCCTTCGGACAGTTGCGGCACGCTGACGCGAGTTTGGCCGGTCATGCCCCCGGGGTACATTTCTTCGACAGTAGGTGCGAACAATAGACTGCAACCGGCTTGCAGCAGCTTTTCCTGGTCGGCAGCCAAGGTGCGCGGGTATTTGTCCAGGTCTTCACCGGCGCCGAATTGCAGCGGGTTGACGAAGATGCTGGCGACGACGAAGTCCGCCTGCTGGGCTGCCTTGGTCACCAGTGTGGCGTGACCGCTGTGCAAGTTGCCCATGGTCGGCACAAAGCCTATGCGCTTGCCGGCGCTGCGGGCGTGAGTCACGGCAGCACGCAATTCGCGTACGGTTTTTACGGTGTTCATGCAGAGAATCCGTGTTCGGCGCCAGGGAACGTTACGCCTTTGACTTCAGCAACATAGGCGCTCAATGCGTCGTGGATACTGGCCTGGCCAATCATGAAATTCTTAACGAATTTTGGCACGCGGCCGGTGATCGACAGGCCGAGCATGTCGTGTAACACCAGCACCTGGCCATCGGTTGCGGAACCCGCGCCGATACCGATGACTGGCACTTTGACGGCCTGGGTGATTTCGGCGGCCAGTTCGCTCGGCACGCACTCGAGCAGGATCATTGCAGCGCCTGCTTGTTCCAGGGCGATTGCATCGGCACGCATCTGCCGTGCCTGCGCCTCATTGCGGCCCTGTACCTTGTAGCCGCCGAGGAGGTTCACCGACTGTGGCGTCAGGCCCATGTGTGCGCACACCGGCACACCACGTTCCGCCAGTAGGCGGATCGATTCGGCAAGCCACACCGCGCCTTCAACTTTGATCATGTGCGCACCGGCTTGCATCAACTTGCCGGCATTCTGGAAAGTCTGTTCGAGCGTCGCGTAACCCATGAACGGCAGGTCGGCGATGATAAACGCGCCGTCGTTGCCGCGCTTGACGCTGGCCGTGTGGTACGCCAATTCATCGGTGGTGACGGGCAGGGTGCTGTCATTCCCTTGAAGAACCATGCCCAGGGAGTCGCCCACCAGCAACACTTCAACCCCGGCCTGGCGGCTGGCGTGGGCGAACGTGGCGTCATAGCAGGTCAGCATGGTGATTTTTTCACCCTTGAGCTTGAGGCTCTGCAAGGTGGTCAGGGTAATGTCTGGCATGAAAAGGGTCCTCGTTCAGGCGCTTGGAAACAGCGAGTAACGCGCGTGAGTCTTCGTTTATTCAGGCGCACTGTCTTGAGAGCAGTGCTTATAAGGCCTGGATTGCGCCCTTTAGCGCCGGGTTGGCGGCAGCGGGACGCCTATAGTCGTGAGGAGGGCACGGGAAGTCAATTGGATGTGTTACCGCATTGTTACGATGGCTGTGTTACCGCTGTTACTGACGCGATCCAGCAAGTGGGAAAGCGATTTTAAGTGCGCAGGCTCCCACATTGACCCAGTCAGTCTTGGGGCAAGCGTTCCAGGCCGAGAAACGGGCAGGCGGCCAGCAAGTCGCTGAGCATTTGCCCGTCGGGCAGTTGCAGCGCGGCGGGCGCCAGCTCGGCCAGTGGATACAGCACAAACGCCCGCAGGTGCATTTGATAGTGCGGCACCTTGAGGCGCGGCTCGTCGATCAGGCGATCGCCAAACAGCAGGATGTCCAGGTCGAGAGTGCGCGGGCCCCAACGCTCAAGGCGTTCGCGGCCTTGATCGTTCTCGATGGCTTGCAGCGCATCCAGCAGTTCAAGGGGCGCAAGGCTACTGTCCAAGGCAGCAACCGCATTGGTGTAGCGCGGTTGGCCTGGGAGCAGGGAGTCACTTTGATAAAAGGCGGAGACGCCAGCAACGGTGGTGCCTGGCAATTGTGCCAGCGCTTCGATAGCGCTGCGCAATTGCTGATCCGGGGCAGCCAGATTGCTGCCCATGCCGATGTAGATACGTTCCACGTTTATTCGCCTGCAGCGCCCGAGGCGTCAGCCGAACTGCGCTTGCGTTTGGTGCTGCTGCGTCGACGCTTCTTAGGGCCAGCGCCTTCGCCATCGCCTTTGCTGCCGAGGTCACGAATCATGTCGCGGCGCTCGCTGTCATTGGCGTCCTGGTAGTCGGTCCACCATTCGCCCAGGCCGTCGGTCTGCTCGCCGGCGCTTTCGCGCAGCAGCAGGAAGTCGTAGCCGGCGCGGAAGCGCGGGTTATCCAGCAACAGATCGGCGCGTTTGCCGCTGCGACGTGGCAGGCGCTCTTGCATGTCCCAGATCTCGCGGATCGGCAGGGTGAAGCGTTTGGGAATGGCGATGCGTTGGCACTGCTCGACGATCAACTCATGCGCGGCTTCTTGCATGGCTGGAATCGGCGGCATGCCACGATCCTGCAGGCGCAGTACGCGTTTTGGCAGGGCTGGCCACAACAAAGCGGCAAACAGGAACGCCGGGGTGACCGGCTTGTTCTGTTTAATGCGCAGGTCGGTGTTGATCAGCGCTTCGCTGATCAAGGTGTGGGTGTACGTCGGGTTGTGTTCCAAAGCCTCGGCGCTGGCCGGGAACAGTGGGTCGAACAACTGCAGGTCCACCAGCATTTCAAAGGTGTCGGCGGCGTAGCCCGAGAGGAACAGCTTGAGCACTTCCTCGAACAGGCGTGCCGAGGGAATCTCGCGCAGCATCGGTGCCAGTTCGCGAATCGGCGCGGCGGTGTGCTTCTCGATGCCGAAGTTCAGCTTGGCGGCGAAACGCACGGCCCGCAGCATGCGCACCGGGTCTTCCTGGTAGCGTTGTACCGGGTCGCCGATCAGGCGGATCAGGTTATTACGAATATCGTGTACGCCATTGGCGTAATCGAGGATGCGCTCGCTGACCGGGTCGTAATACAGGGCGTTGATGGTGAAGTCGCGTCGCTGCGCGTCTTCTTCCAGGGTGCCATAGACGTTGTCGCGCAAGATGCGCCCGCTTTCGTTGCGGGAAGATTGATTGGTGTCTTCCTCTTCATCGTTCTGCGGGTGGCCTGCACGGAACGTCGCCACTTCGATGATTTCGCGACCGAAGTGGATATGCACCAGCTTGAAGCGCCGGCCGATGATCCGCGCATTGCGGAATTCGGCACGCACTTGCTCAGGCGTGGCGCTGGTGGCGACGTCGAAGTCTTTCGGCGTGATATTGAGCAGCATGTCACGTACGCAGCCACCCACCAGATAAGCCTGGTAGCCGGCGTTCTGCAAACGTTCGACGATGTTCACTGCATAACGGCTGAATTGAGCGCGCTGCAATGAATGCTGATTGCTGTTAAGCACTTCAGGCGTGCTGCGAATGTGTTGCGTACGACGCAAGGGAGAACGGAATGACTGGAACAACTTCTTCAGCATGGGATGCACTGTTTGAAGGAATGTTCGGCCATAACGAAGAATGACCGCATGATGGGCGGGGATTCTAGCATTTAGTCAGGGGATGGTGTAGGAACAAGCTGCAAGCCCCAAGCCAAAAGCTTCAAGAGATTGCTGGAAAGCCAATTCGCAGAAACTACAAGGGGAGCCGAAGCTCCCCCAGAAGTAGTTGCGTGCTCTATTTTTATTATTGGTTGCGGGCTTCTTGTTTTTGTTGATCGCCCTCGCCATGAAGCTTCACCTTCATGACACTCCCAATCGGGAGTCAAGAGCAAACGGATTGCTTTGGTTGCTGTGTTGCTGATCTACGATCCAACCAGTTCAGGCTCTGCCTTAGGGCAGTTTTTGTTGTTCTCGGCCTGGTTGCGGGGTAAGCCCCAAATGCAACGCCTCTCCAAAAGAATCAGTTAGCTGCGCCTCCGCCGTGTTGTTTTTGTTATGCGTGAGTCGATTCGTCTTATTTTTATTGTCTTGTACTAAGCTTGTTATTGTTTTTGTACTAAGCATATAGCAGGGTGCGTGCCAACTTTTGCGCCGTCCAGCAAATCCGGGGTGTTGAGGTGCTTTCGGGTGTTTGATGGACCAAAAAAAGCCGGGGCTTCGTTACCGTAAGCCCCGGCTTTTGTTACGCGAAATATCCGCGGTAACAGTTTTTTCACATCTGTGGGTGTTACCTGTGGGGGCGCACCCTCAACTCTCGCTGGCCACACCGGTCTTGCGCCGTGGAATGCCCAGGCGCTGGCGGCGTTCCCACAGGCACTTGCGGCTCACGCCCAGTTTGCGTGCCAGCTCGGTCTCGGTCATATGGTCCTGATGCTCAAGGACAAAATGCTGGAAGTAATCTTCCAGCGACAAATCTTCCGTCGGCTCATGGCTGGTATTGCTACCGCCGCCCGGTTGTGGGGCCAGGCCGATGAAGTCGTCGTCGTCCAAGTCGCTCAGTTCGATATCGATGCCCAGCAGCTCGGCGGAAATCTCCGGGCTTTCCGACAGAATTACCGCGCGCTCGACCGCATTTTCCAGTTCCCGCACGTTACCCGGCCACGAGTAATGCCGAATCGCCTGCTCGGCATCCGGCGCAAACTTCAGGTCGGTACGGTTGATGCGTGCGCTCTGGCGCAGCAGGAACGCGCTGGCGATCTCGTTGACGTCGGCGCCGCGTTCACGCAGGGCCGGCAGCTTGAGGGCGATCACGTGCAGGCGGTAATACAGGTCTTCACGGAACTGCCCGATCTTGGCCAGGCTTTTCAGGTCACGGTGGGTGGCCGCAATCAGGCGCACGTCGACCTTTTGCGATTGCACCGAACCGACACGGCGAATCTCACCTTCCTGGAGCACGCGCAGCAAACGCGCTTGGGCTTCCAATGGCAGTTCGCCGATTTCATCGAGGAACAAGGTGCCACCGTCCGCCGCTTCCACCAGGCCCGCACGCCCGGCGCTGGCGCCGGTGAACGCGCCTTTCTCGTGACCGAACAGTTCGGACTCGATCAGGGATTCAGGGATGGCCGCGCAGTTCACCGAAATCATCGGCGCCTTGGCACGCTTGGACAGATTGTGCAGGGCGCGGGCCACCAGTTCTTTACCGGTGCCTGATTCGCCTTGGATCAATACATTGGAGTCAGTCGGCGCGACTTTGCGGATCTTGCTGTACAGATCCTGCATGGGCGGGCACGAACCGATGATGCCGATTTCGCCATTGCTGTTATCAACCCCTGGCTTGTCGGCAGCTTTGCTGGCGGGACGCTGTTCGGCAGGCGCGCTGCTGACCGACTGACGGTCGCGCAAAATACGCGCCACCGCCTGGAGCATTTCGTCATGGTCGAAAGGCTTGGCGATGTAGTCCACCGCGCCCATCTTCATGGAGTCCACCGCCGAACGCAGGCTGGCGTAGCTGGTCATGATCAGCACCGGTGTGCCTTGGCCGAGCTTGATCAACTCAGTGCCAGGTGCGCCAGGCAGGCGCAGGTCACTGACAATCAGGTCGAACGTGGGAATGCTGAATCGCTCCTGGGCTTCCTGCACAGAGCCGGCTTCGCTGACTTGGTACTGATTTCGTTCAAGCAGGCGACGCAAGGCAGAGCGGATAATGGTTTCGTCTTCGACGATCAAAATGTGCGGCATTGATTCAATTCTCTCGACGGTCTCAGTTCACAGCGGACGTCGCTTCGACATGACGCGGCAAGGTCACCCGAATACGGGTGCCGCGTTGGCTTTCTGTGTCAGCCGGGCTGTCGATGGTGATTTGTCCATAATGCTCTTCAACGATGGAATAGACCAGTGCAAGGCCCAGACCGGTACCTTCACCCGGGTCCTTGGTGGTGAAGAAGGGTTCGAACAATCGGTCCATGATGTTCTGTGGAATACCGCTACCTTCATCTTCGACGATCAGATCGACCGTATGTTCGAAAGCCTCGGTCTTGACGCGTACCGCGCTGCCGGCGGGGGTCGCATCGCGGGCGTTGGACAGCAGGTTGATCAGCACTTGAGCCAGGCGTTGTGAGTCGCCATCTACCCAGTGGTCCGGGTCGCACAAGTTGAAAAACTGTACTTCGAAATTACGCCGGTTCAAGGCGAGCAAGCCTATGGCATCCTGCGCCACTTCGGCCAGGCACACGGCTTCGTCCTGGTTCTGATGGCCGCCTGCGTGGGCGAAGCTCATCAGCGACTGCACGATCCGCGAGACGCGCTTGGTCTGTTCGAGGATTTGCCCGCTGATCTCGGTAATTTCGCCGTCTTCTTCTCGCTCTTCCCTTAGATTCTGCGCCAGGCACGCGATACCGGTGATCGGATTACCGATTTCATGGGCCACCCCCGCTGCCAGTCGACCGATACTGGCCAGGCGCTCGGAGTGCACCAGCTTGTCTTCGAGCATCTGGGTTTCGGTCAGGTCTTCCACCAGCAACACCAGGCCGCTGTTACCGGGGGCGAGGGGTTCATCGATGGCGGCCTTGTGCAGGTTGAGCCAGCGTGTCTGGCCGTCGAGGGCCAGATGCTGCTTGTGCAAGTGCTCGTCGGGCAAGTTGATAAAACCTTGCAGCAATTCTTTCCACGGCTCGCCCAGGGTATTGAGGCGTGAACCGACGACGCGTTGTGCGGGGATGCCCGTGAGCTCTTCCATGGCCTTGTTCCACATCAGGATCTCTTGATCCTTGGCCAGGGAACACACGCCCATGGGCAGTTCCTGCAGGGTCTGGCGGTGGTAGCGGCGCAGGGCGTCGAGTTCGGCGGCGAGACCAGTGAGGCGGGAGTGGTAATCCTCCAGCCGGCTCTCGATGAAATGGATGTCTTCGGTGACATAGTTTTCGCCGCCGGCCTTATAGGGCAGGAACGTTTCCACCATGTCCTGGGCCACGCTCGGCCCCATCAGCCCCGACAGGTTGGCTTCGATACGATCACGTAAACGACGCAGCGCGTAGGGGCGGCGTTCGTCGAACGGCAGGTAGAGATCGCGCAGCGCCTGTTCGACTTCCTTTTGCGCTGCCTTGGCGCCCAAAGGCTTGGCCAGTTGCGTGGCGAACTCCTGAGGCGAGGCCGCATGCAATTCACGCCGTTGCGGGCGACGCACGTTATCCACCGCACAGGCTTCGGCTGCGCTGGTTTCTTCCGGGCTTGCGTTGGTGAACAGCGAGATCAGGGTGAACATCAAGACGTTGGCGGCCAAGGACGCAATCGCCGCCATGTGCCAACTGGTGTCATCCAGCACGTAAATCATGTTCAGCAACGGAATGTAGAAGCCCTGCAGGTTGCCGACCAGCGGTAGCAGCATGGTCACGACCCACACCAGGATCCCCGCCAGCAAGCCGGCGATAAACCCACGGCGATTGGCGGTCGGCCAGTACAGTACCGACAACACACCCGGCAGGAACTGCAAGGTGGCGACAAAGGCAACGATACCCAGGTTGGCCAGGTCTTGCCCGGCGCCCAGCAGCAGGTAGAAACCGTATCCGGCCATGATGATCGCAACAATCAGCGCGCGGCGCGTCCATTTCAGCCAGCGGTAGATGTTGCCTTCAGCCGGCGGCTGGTAAAGCGGCAATACCAAATGGTTGAGTGCCATGCCCGAAAGCGCCAGGGTCGTGACGATGATCAACCCGCTGGCCGCTGACAAACCGCCGACGTAAGCCAGCAGTGCCAACGCCGGGCTGTTGGCGGCAATGCCGATGCCGAGGGTGAAGTATTCCGGGTTGGTGGTTGCCCCCAGTTTCAGGCCCGCCCACAGGATCAGCGGCACAGCTAGGCTCATCAACAGCAGGAACAGCGGCAAACCCCAGCTGGCGCTGACCAGCGAGCGCGGGTTGAGGTTTTCGGTGAAGGTCATGTGGTACATGTGCGGCATCACGATCGCCGAGGCGAAGAACACCAGCAGCAGCGTGCGCCATGGGCCTTCCTGCAGGGGCGTGTGCAGGGCGGCGAGGGCGGTCTGGTTCTGCAGCAGCCACAACTCCAACTGTTGCGGGCCGTCGAACACACCGTACAGCGCATAGAGGCCGACGCCGCCAATGGCGATCAGCTTGATCACCGACTCGAAGGCAATCGCAAACACAAGGCCTTCGTGTTTCTCACGGGTGGCGATATGGCGCGAGCCGAAGAAAATCGTGAACAGGCTGATCAGCGCGCAGAACGCCAGGGCGACTCTATGTTGCACCGGCTCGCGGGTGAGGATGCTGATGGAGTCGGCCACGGCCTGGATTTGCAGGGCCAGCAACGGCAATACACCGATCAACATGAAAATGGTGGTCAGTGCGCCGGCCCAGGTGCTGCGAAAGCGGAAGGCAAACAGGTCGGCCAAGGATGACAATTGATAAGTGCGGGTGATCTTCAGGATCGGGTACAGCAACACCGGCGCCAGCAGAAACGCGCCGGACACCCCGAGATAGCTGGAAAGAAAGCCATAACCGTATTGATAAGCCAGGCCTACGGTGCCGTAAAAGGCCCAGGCACTGGCATACACGCCCAGGGACAAGGTGTAGGTCAACGGATGGCGAATGATCGCCCGCGGAATCATTCCGCGCTCACTGATCCAGGCGACGCCGAACAACGCGGCCAGATAGGCGGCGCTTATCAGCAGCATCTGCGTGAGGCTAAAGCTCATCGGCATCTTTTTGGCTCTGCAGGATGAAAGTCACGACGATCAGAATCAGCCACAGCAAATAAGGGCGATACCAGGCGCCCGTGGCGTCGATCCACCAATCCATGATGGCGGGAGAAAACAGGTAGATCCCGACGACCAGCAGCAGGACCAATCGATAGATGTACATGTTGGCCTCTGATTGAAAAACTGCGGCGATGGTAACGGATGCTTGGCAAGCTGCAAGCGCCTTCAGCTCAATTGCGCTTCGGCCAGCGTGAGTGCACGCGGGATCTTTGTCGCATCCCAGTGCGAAATGCCCCAATCCAGCAGTTCTCGTGGGCTGGCGTGCAACAGTTCGGCGCCGGGTTGCTGGCCGAGGGCGCGAAGGGCTCTCAGTAGCAAAGGCGTGGCCTGGTCGTGCGTCAACGGTGGGGAACGATAGGATTTGCCCAGCTTGTTACCGTCCGGCTGGATGATCAGCGGCACGTGCAGGTAGCGCGGTTGGCGCAGGCCGAGCAACTCTTGCAAGTAGAGTTGGCGTGGCGTGGAGTCGAGCAGGTCAGCGCCGCGCACGATGTCGGTAACACCTTGCCATGCATCGTCGAGCACCACAGCCAGTTGATAGGCATAAAGGCCATCTCGGCGACGGATGACGAAATCGCCTACATCGCGTCCCAGGTGCTGTCGGAATTCGCCCTGAACACGGTCGGTAAAGTGGTACGCAAGCTCAGGAACACGCAAGCGGATGGCGGCGTCCTGCTGATCGTGACCGGCATTGCGACACAGGCCTGGGTAGATCCCGTTGTAGGGTTCCAGTTGTTTGCGTGAGCAGGTGCAGGCGTAGGCCAGGCCTTGGTTGAACATGTCGTTCAGCACTTTGGCGTAGGCTTCGTGCCGCTCGCTTTGTCGGACCAGTTCACCGTCCCATTCAAAGCCGTAGCTTTCCAGTGCGTGCAGGATCGCGGCTTGGGCGCCGGGCGCTTCACGGGGTGGGTCGAGGTCTTCCATGCGCATCAACCAGCGGCCGTTATTGGCGCGGGCATCAAGGTAGGAGGCGAGAGCGGCGACCAGCGAGCCGAAATGCAAGTGGCCACTGGGCGTGGGGGCGAAACGCCCGATATAGGTAGAGGCTGTCATGGGCCGGATACTACTGGAAATTCGGTAAATGCCAGAAACAAAAATGGGGCGTTTGCACGCCCCATTCGTTTAGCTCGGCGGGATTACTTGCCGACCTGTTTTTCCTTGATTTCGGCCAAGGTCTTGCAGTCCACGCAGAGGTCCGCGGTTGGGCGGGCTTCCAGGCGACGGATACCGATCTCGACACCGCAGGATTCGCACCAGCCGTATTCTTCGTCCTTGATCAGCTGCAGCGTCTTGTCGATCTTCTTGATCAACTTGCGCTCGCGATCGCGGGCGCGCAGTTCAAGGGCGAATTCTTCTTCCTGGCTCGCACGGTCGGCCGGATCAGGGAAGTTGGCTGCTTCGTCCTTCATATGGTCAACGGTGCGGTCCACCTCCTGCATCAAGTCCTGTTTCCACTTGTTCAGGATTTTGGTGAAGTGCTCGCGCATGGGCTCGCCCATGTACTCCTCACCTTTCTTCTCTACGTAAGGTTCGAAGCCGTTGAGGCCTTGAGTCTGCTGTTGCTTTGCTTGGGTGGACATGAATAGACCGCCTCTCACTCTTCTAATCCATTGCGCAGGATTGCAACGTCACCGACACCTGCCGGCCCTGCGGCTGCAAGCGGGCGAACTTACCAGATAGATTCGGGGTGCGCCACTCCCGGTTGTCGAGGCCCATGGCTAAGGGGTTGCAAACTACATCAGCCCGCCATTGCTGGGTATGTGTTGCCTCGAGTGTTGATTTTAGTCGTTTTGCAAGCGCTTGCCCGATCCGTACAGGCCGCCGGGCAGGCAATAGAACATGTTTTACGGCGCGGGTTCGGTAGAATCCAGATTTTGTCCCTACCGTTAAGGAAGGCTAATGGCTCAGCCCTACAGTGCGCGCAGTCGCGCCATCGAACCTTTTCATGTCATGGCATTGCTGGCGCGGGCCAATGAGCTGCAGGCCGCCGGGCATGACGTGATCCACCTGGAAATCGGGGAGCCGGATTTCACTACCGCTGAGCCGATCATCCAAGCCGGCCAGGCAGCATTGGCCAATGGCAAGACCCGTTACACCGCGGCCCGCGGACTGCCGGAACTGCGCGAAGCCATCAGCGGTTTCTATCAGCTGCGCTACGGGCTGAACGTTGACCCCCAGCGTATTTTGATCACCCCTGGTGGTTCCGGTGCCTTGTTGCTGGCCAGCAGCCTGTTGGTGGACCCGGGCAAGCATTGGTTGCTCGCAGATCCAGGCTACCCCTGTAATCGCCACTTCCTGCGATTGGTGGAGGGCGCGGCGCAACTGGTGCCGGTTGGCCCCGAGGTGCGCTATCAGTTGACCGCCGGCCTGGTAGCCAAGCACTGGGACCAGGACAGTGTGGGCGCGCTGGTAGCGTCGCCAGCCAACCCGACTGGGACGATCCTGACCCGCGACGAATTGGCCGGTCTTTCCGGCGCAATCAAAGCGCGCAACGGCCATCTGGTGGTGGATGAGATTTACCATGGCCTGACCTACGGCACGGACGCAGCCAGCGTGCTGGAAGTCGACGATGATGCTTTCGTCCTGAATAGTTTTTCGAAGTATTTCGGCATGACCGGCTGGCGGCTGGGTTGGTTGGTTGCGCCGCCTGACGCTGTGGGTGAATTGGAGAAACTGGCGCAAAACCTCTACATCAGTGCGCCAAGCATGGCGCAGCACGCGGCGCTGGCCTGCTTCACTCCACAAACCCTGAACATTCTGGAAGAGCGCCGGGCAGAATTTGGTCGCCGTCGCGACTTCCTGCTGCCAGCCTTGCGCGAGCTGGGATTCGGTATTGCCGTCGAGCCGGAAGGCGCATTCTATTTGTATGCCGATATAAGCGCGTTCGGCGGTGATGCCTTCGCATTCTGTCGCCACTTCCTCGAAACCGAGCATGTGGCATTTACCCCAGGCCTGGATTTTGGCCGCTATAAAGCCGGCCACCATGTGCGCTTTGCCTACACGCAAAACCTCGATCGGTTACAGGAAGCAGTGGAGCGGATCGCACGTGGCTTGCGGAGTTGGCAAGGCTGATGCGCTTTAATCCTCCCCTCGAAGAAGCGCGGCTGATTCGCCGTTACAAGCGTTTTCTCACCGATATCGAAACCGTTAGCGGAGAGTTGCTGACCATTCATTGCCCTAATACCGGCTCGATGCTCAATTGCATGGTCGAAGGCGGGCAGGTCTGGTTCAGCCGCTCCAATGACCCCAAACGCAAGTTGCCCGGCACCTGGGAAATCGCCGAGACACCCCAGGGCCGTCTGGCGTGCGTGAACACGGCGCGTGCCAATCAGTTGGTCGAGGAGGCATTGCGTGCTGGGGTAATTACCGAACTCAATGGCTTCACCGCCTTGAAGCGCGAAGTACCCTACGGTCAGGAGAAAAGTCGCATCGACTTTCGCCTGGAGTATCCCGACGGCGCGGCCTACGTTGAAGTCAAAAGCGTGACCCTGGGCTTTGATGGCTCCTCGGTTGCCGCCTTCCCCGATGCGGTGACCCAGCGCGGCGCCAAGCATTTGCGCGAACTGGCCCATCTGGCGCGCGAGGGCGTGCGGGCAGTGCAATTGTATTGCGTCAATCTCTCGGGGATTGATGCAGTGCGCCCGGCCGTGGAGATCGACGCCGGTTACGCCTCTGCGCTACGTGAAGCCAAGGCGGCGGGGGTTGAAGTGCTGGCCTATGGCGTGCGGGTTACATCAGAAGAAATCTGTGTAGATCGACGGTTGGACGTGCTGCTCGACTAGAGTTCCACCCAAAGGCCTTGGGCGTCTTCGCGGCCAAGCAGGGGGGTGAGGCTTTGGCCGGCGCAAGGGCCGGCGATGCACTCGCCGCTTTCGATCAGGAACAGAGCGCCGTGGGTGGCGCATTGGATCAGGCTGGCGCTGGAGTCGAGGAACTGATCGGGTTGCCATTCCAGTGGAACACCGCGATGGGGGCAGCGGTTGATATAGAAGTAGGGCACGCCGTCTCGGCGCACGGCCAACAGCTTGCAGCCGTCGATGTCAAAACCGAGGCTGCTGTCTGGCGCGAGGGTGTCGGAGGAGCAGAGAAACTTCATTTCAGTCCTTAAGTGCCTTGACGTTCAAATGCAAACAATTATCAAATGCCGGCTTCGTTCGTTAGCTGTGTGGGTGCTCATTACGATGCCGGGCAAGCGTTTCTGTCACGTCGATGAGTGCTTGAGCGGCCCTGCCCCTGGAAGGAAACCCTGTTATGCGCCTGAGTGCCAGCGCTATCGCGCTTGTTGTCGGACTGCTGGTCAACCATGGGGCCCAAGCCTCTGAACTGCCACAACGCTGGGTAAGTGCCGGTGGGGCGCTGTCGGAATGGGTGACGGTCCTGGGCGGTGAGTCAAAATTGGTGGGGGTCGATACCACCAGTCAGCATCCCGAATCCCTCAAGGCGTTGCCGAGCATTGGGTACCAGCGACAGTTGTCGGCTGAAGGCATCCTGAGTTTGCGCCCGCAAGTGCTGGTGGGGACTGAAGAAATGGGCCCACCGCCTGTGCTGGCGCAGATTCGTAGCGCGGGCGTGCAGGTGGAGATGTTCTCAGCGCAACCGGACTTGTCTGCGTTAAAAGGCAATCTTCAGCACTTGGGCAAGTTGCTGGGCAGCGACGCCAAGGCCACCGAATTGTTTGCCGGATATGAGCAGGCGCTGAATCAGCAAAAGCGTTGGGTTGCCAAGGCTCAGTCCACCCAAAATGCGCCAGGTGTACTGCTGCTGCTCGGGCATGCAGGCGGCAAGCCGTTGATCGCGGGCAAAGACACCGCGGCTGATTGGATGTTGCGACAGGCGGGCGGGCGCAATCTGGCGACCCATAGTGGTTACAAACCTTTTTCGGTGGAGTCGTTGGCGGGGTTGAGCCCGGAGGTTCTTGTGTTTGCTGACCGTGCCCTTAGTGGTGATGCGGCGCGTGCGGCGCTATTCAAAGAGAACCCGATCCTGGCTTCCACACCGGCGGCTAAGAATGGGCGGGTGTTTGAGGTGGACACCACCTTGTTGGTCGGCGGGCTTGGACCGCGCCTGCCGCAAAGCCTGGCAGAGCTGTCTGCCGGGTTCTATCCGTCCCAGGCTAAGCCTACCCCATGACCACGTTGGTTAAACCGAAGGCGTTGTTTATTGGGCTGGCGCTGTTGTGTGTATTGGCTATCTGGCTCTCGCTGGCGTTGGGGCCGGTCAGCTTGCCATGGCTGGATACCCTCAACGCCGCGTTGCGACTGATGGGGCTGCCTATTCAGGCACAGGGGCTGGAGCAGGCTGAGCTGATCCTGGGGCAGATCCGTTTGCCGCGTACGCTGATGGGGTTGGCGGTCGGCGGTGTGTTGGCTTTGTCGGGAGTGGCGATGCAGGGATTGTTCCGCAACCCTCTGGCTGATCCTGGGTTAGTCGGGGTTTCCAGCGGTGCGGCGTTGGGGGCTGCAGTGGCGATTGTCGGTGCTTCGTTTTTGGGCGGTTTGCCGGATGCGTTCGGGCCGTACTTGTTGTCGCTGTGCGCATTCCTCGGCGGGCTGGGCGTCACCGCATTGGTCTATCGACTGGGGCGGCGCAACGGCCAAACCAATGTCGCGACGATGCTGCTTGCCGGCATTGCCCTTACAGCCCTCGCCGGTTCTGCGGTGGGCCTGTTTACCTACCTGGCCGATGACGCCACCTTGCGCACCCTGACGTTCTGGAACCTGGGCAGCCTAAACGGCGCCAGCTATTCACGGTTATGGCCGCTGTTGCTGGTGAGCGCGGGCGTGGCGCTGTGGTTGCCGCGCCGAGCGAAGGCGTTGAATGCATTGCTGCTCGGCGAGTCAGAAGCCAATCACCTTGGGATTGATGTGGAAAGGCTTAAGCGTGAGCTGGTCTTCTGCACGGCTTTGGGGGTGGGCGCAGCCGTGGCCGCAGCGGGCATGATTGGCTTCGTGGGCCTGGTGGTACCGCATCTGGTGAGATTGCTGACGGGGCCGGATCATCGGGTGCTGTTGCCAGCATCCGTATTGGCGGGTGCAAGCCTGCTGTTGTTTGCCGATCTGGTAGCGCGTCTTGCCTTGGCGCCGGCTGAACTGCCGATCGGCATCGTCACTGCGTTTATAGGCGCTCCGTTTTTTCTTTACCTGTTGTTGCGGGGGCGTGCCTGATGCTGCGTGTGGAAGACTTGCAGATCTGTCGCGGGCGCAAAATTGTGTTGGCGAATGTCACCCTCGATTTATTGGCGGGCGAAGTGCTTGGCGTATTGGGCCCAAATGGCGCGGGTAAAAGCACGTTGCTAGGAGCGTTGTGCGGTGAACTGCATCCCGATCAGGGCAAGGTCTGGCTGGATCAACGACCGTTGAGCGAATGGAGTGGCGCGCAGCGGGCGCAGCGCCTCGCGGTCTTGCCACAGACGTCGACGCTGGACTTTGCGTTCCGCGTCGAACAGGTTGTCGGCATGGGGCGCTTGCCACATCACACTGGGCGAGTGCGCGACGACGAGATTATCGAGGCCGCCTTGCAGGCGGCAGATGTGGGTCACTTGAGCGGTCGCAGCTACCTGGCGTTGTCTGGCGGGGAGCGTCAACGCGTTCATCTCGCGCGCGTGCTTGCGCAGTTATGGCCAGGTGAAGCCGGGCAGACGTTGTTGCTGGATGAGCCGACGTCAATGCTGGACCCATTGCACCAACATACGACCTTGCAGGCCATTCGGACCTTTGCTGATCGAGGGGCGGCAGTGCTGGTGATCCTTCATGACCTGAACCTGGCGGCGCGTTACTGTGATCGAATTCTATTGCTGGAGGCGGGGCGTCCCCATGCCCTGGATACACCGGCGCAGGTAATGCAGCCTGAGCCGCTGAAAGCGGTGTTTGGTCTGGATGTGCTCGTGCAACCCCATCCGGAACGTGGGCATCCGTTGATTATTGCGCGCTAGGTTTTGACAGACAAAAAAAGACCCGGCAAGAGCCGGGTCAAATAACCGTGATTAGCCTGATGAGGAGATAATCTGAGAGTCCGAACCAATGGTCTTTCAGTTATCGGCTGATCTCGCGATCAGTTGTGATAATCATAACGATTCTCATTTGAGAGTCAACATTTGTTTTTGCATGTCTTCCGCGTTTTCTCAAACGTATGTTCGCAATGCCTGTAAATGTTGGGTTTTATAGTCGAGCTAATTTTTCTGGCGTGTCGACAGAGCGTCCAATTGACGGTTCAACGCTTCCTTGCGCTCGGCAGGAATGTCGTTCCAGTGCACATCCATCAATGCCCCTTCGATGGCATACAGCAGCACTTTTGACGCACGGAACCCGCGCGTCCGCACGGCTCGGTAAGCATCGACCGCGCCCAGGCGACGCAAGTCGGACGCACTGTGGATCCCCACCGCATGCAGCCACTGTGCTGACGTCTTGCCGAGGTTTTTCAGGTGTTGCAGCTCATCGTTCATCAAGCCTCCTTGCGACGGCCGAATGGTTCGGTGGGTATCGTGACCAGGCAAGCCTGAACAGGAGTGTAGCGCTCAGTAGGAAAAGCGTAGTTCTTTAGTCGGAAACGGCCTAAAGACTTATGAGAATGACTAAATCATGCAGGCGGGAAGTCCCCGGTTCGACTATGCGAAACCGGGGTAGAGGCAGGGGGTTTAGCGGGTACGGTAGCGTAGGCGGGTGCCGAAATTGACCGACATAAGGATCTCGTCCGCAGTCAGTTCTGGCGGGAAGTAAGTACCGGAAATCTGCGCATGGGCCAGGCTAGCCCCTTCCAGTGGGCAGTCACGCAGGTCCAGGCCACGCAAGTCGGCGGAACGGAAATACGCGTCGGTAAAATCCACGCCAGCGGCGTTAAGCTCACGCAGGTCCAACCCACGGAAGTCGCCACCGCGCATGTCGATGACCCCGTCTTCTGGGCGTTCCTGGTTAAACCCGCGGACATCGTCTTTATGCAGGAGCGAGTAAAGCGGAGTATCAAGAAGCTTAGGCTGACTCATGAAGGCGACTCCTGTTGGATTTATGACGCCATTATAGTGCCACTATTGCTTGGTCGTGCGACTTGGCAGACGACACGACCAAGAAATTTTTCTTACAGGCCTGGCAAGCGTTGGCGAATATGCGCGACCAAGGCATCCAGGGTCCCGCTTTCATTAGTTTCGACGCGTTTGCTGAGGAGCAGTTCCTCGGCTGTCAGCGTGTCGCGATTGGCGTGCTGTTCTTCGATAACCGTCAATGTCGCGTCGGAGGGGTCGTTTTTATCTGCCTGACGTTGCGCCAACCAACTTGAGATAACGGCCTGAGGCGCATTGCAGTCCAGGATCAGGAAGGGTGCACCAGTGGCTTCAGCAATCTTGGCAGCTGCATCACGTTGTTCACGCTTAAGGAAGGTCGCATCCAGCACCACTGGGTAACCTGCGCGAAGGACGGTGTCGGCGATTTTATTTAAGCGCGCGTAGGTCGCCGCGCTGGCATCGGCTGCATAGATGCCGGCCTGATGCGTGTTTTCCACATGTTGCTCGCCGAACAGGCGCTTGCGCTCCACATCCGAACGCAGGCGCACAGCGCCCAAGGCTTCGACCAGGCGCATGGCAACGTGGCTTTTGCCTACAGCCGAAACACCGTGGGTAATCGCCAGGAAGCGCGATGGAATGGTGCTGTAGCTTTCCGCCAGGTTGGCATAGTTGCGGTATTGGCGCAGGGTCGTCGCGCGCTGCACCGGGCTGGCTTCGCTCGGCATGCTGAACAGTGAAACCTTGGCGCGTACCAGCGCACGGTAGGCTTTATAGAAGTTCAGGACTTCCAGGCCCTGATAATCACCGGTCAGCTCCAGGTACTGGCTGATGAAGCGACGCGCCAGGGACTTGAGGCCACGGTCTTCCAAGTCCATGGCCAGGAAGGCGGTGTCGGCGTACACGTCGGTAAAGCGGAAAGGCTCGTTGAACTCGATGCAGTCGAAGATCACCACGTGGCCATCGATCAAGGTTGCGTTACCCAAGTGAATATCACCGTGGCATTCGCGGGTGAAACCCTCCAGCTTGCGCTGGGCGAACAGCGGCTTGAGGCGCTCGAAGCTGCTTTCGGCCCAGGCGTGCAGCGCGTCCAGTTGAGCCAGGTCTGCCTTGTCGCTGAGGAACGGGCGGATCTGATCGAAGTTCTGGCGAACCGGTGCCATCACTTCGTCCGGGGTGCCGGCAGGGTGTTCTTGCGGGACTTTCGGCGCGGTGAGGTGGAAGTGCGCGATCTGCTTGGCCATCTCATCAATGTGCGCGCTGGTCAGTTCGCCGTTGGCTTGCAAGGTACTGAGCAATTGGCTTTGTGGGAACTGACGCATTTTCAGCGCGTACTCGATGACCGGGCCATCGCCACCCAGTTGCGGGGCTTCGGCAGTGCCGGTGATCGGCAACACTTCAAGATACAAATCGTCGGTCAAGCGCTGGTTGAGGCGCAGTTCTTCCCGGCAGAAGTGGCCGCGTTTTTCCAAGTCGGTGAAATCCAAAAAGCCGAAGTTCATCGGCTTCTTCAGTTTATAGGCGTAGGAACCGGTCAGTACGACCCAGGAAATATGGGTCTCGATGACTTGGAACGCTTCAACCGGGTGGGGGTATAAAGCCGGGTTTTGCAGGGCGGCGATCAGGGACTGGCTCACGGGCGATCCTTCAGAGTCTGGGGAAAAACATGGCGGGCATTATGGCTGCTGCGGCCGGTCGTGCAAACCGCTGTCCGGCTCATGTTGATCCTCAATAAAGTGCGTATAATCCGCCGCCATGACTCGAACCCGATCTCCCCGTTCCCGTAAAAAACCTCCCTCCCGTGGCCTGCGCCCTTGGCTGGGCTGGGCGCTCAAGCTTGGCTTGGTAGGCTTTGTGGTGCTCGCCGGCTTTGCGGTGTACCTCGACGCTGTGGTCCAGGAAAAATTCTCCGGCAAGCGCTGGACCATTCCGGCCAAGGTATACGCGCGCCCACTGGAGCTGTTCACCGGCCAGAAGCTGAGCAAGGACGACTTCCTGACCGAGCTCGACGCCTTGGGCTACCGCCGCGAGCCCGTGAGCAACGGTCCGGGTTCGGCCGCCGTCACGGGTAACACCGTCGACCTGAATACCCGTGGCTTCCAGTTCTACGAAGGCCTGGAAAAAGCCCAGCCGGTGCGCGTGCGCTTTTCCGGCGATTACGTAGCCGAGTTGTCGTCGCTCAATGGCTCCAAGCTGCCCGTGGTTCGCCTGGAACCGCTGATGATCGGCGGCATTTACCCGAAAAACCTTGAAGATCGCATTCTGATCAAGCTTGATCAGGTGCCGCCGTACCTGCTGGAAACACTGGTTGCCGTCGAAGACCGCGATTTTTACCACCACTGGGGCGTCTCGCCGAAGTCGATTGCTCGCGCGATCTGGGTGAATACGTCCGGCGGTAAGATGACCCAGGGCGGCAGCACGCTCACGCAACAATTGGTCAAGAACTTCTATCTGACCAATGAGCGCAGCCTGACGCGTAAGCTCACCGAAGCCATGATGGCGATGTTGCTGGAGCTGCATTACAGCAAGCAGGAAATCCTCGAGGCTTACCTCAATGAGGTGTTCGTCGGCCAAGATGGCCAGCGCGCCGTGCATGGTTTTGGCTTGGCCAGCCAGTTCTTCTTTGGCCAGCCGCTGTCTGAATTGAAGCTGCATCAGGTCGCGCTGCTGGTGGGCATGGTCAAGGGGCCTTCCTACTACAACCCGCGTCGTAACCCTGAGCGCGCACTGGAACGTCGTAACCTGGTGCTCGATGTGCTTGAGCAACAGGGCGTTGCCACGGCGGACCAAGTCGCTGCGGCGAAGAAAATGCCACTGGGTGTAACCACCCGCGGCAAGCTGGCGGACAGCTCCTTCCCAGGCTTTATCGACCTGGTCAAACGCCAACTGCGTGAAGACTACCGCGATGAAGACTTGACCGAAGAAGGCCTGCGGATCTTCACCAGTTTCGACCCGATCCTGCAGATGAAAGCCGAAGCGTCCGTCAATGACACCTTCAAGCGCCTCAAGGGCCGTAAAGGCTCCGATGAAGTCGAAGCGGCAATGGTTGTGACCAACCCGGAAACCGGTGAAGTGCAGGCCATGATCGGCAGTCGCCAGGCCAACTTCGCCGGTTTCAACCGTGCGCTGGATGCAGTGCGGCCGATTGGCTCGTTGGTCAAGCCCGCCGTCTACCTGACCGCTCTGGAAAAACCGAGCAAATACACCCTGACCAGCTGGCTGTCGGATGACCCATTGTCGGTCAAAGGTGCTGATGGCCAGGTGTGGACGCCACAGAACTTCGACCGTCGCTCCCACGGTACGGTGTTCCTATACCAAGGGATCGCGCACTCCTACAACATCTCCACTTCCCGCCTCGGCCTTGAAGTCGGCGTGCCGAACGTCCTCAAGACGATCGCGCGACTGGGGGTTACCCGTGAGTTCCCGGCCTTTCCGTCGATCCTGCTGGGGGCTGGCGCGATGACCCCGATGGAAGTCGCAACCATGTACCAGACCCTGGCCAACGGTGGTTTCAATACACCGATGCGCGGGATCCGTAGCGTGTTGACTGCCGAAGGTGAGCCGCTCAAGCGTTACCCGTTCCAGATTCAGCAACGTTTTGATGCGGGCTCCATCTACCTGATCCAGAACGCCATGCAGCGCGTGATGCGTGAAGGTACCGGGCGTTCGGTTTATAGCGTGCTGCCGGCGAACCTGACATTGGCAGGCAAGACCGGTACCAGTAACGATTCGCGCGACAGTTGGTTTGCCGGCTTCGGCCAGGACGTGCTGGCGGTGGTGTGGCTGGGGCGCGACGACAACGGCAAGACCCCGTTCACCGGTGCTACCGGTGCGCTGCAGGTCTGGACCAGTTTCATGCGCAAAGCCGACCCGCTGCCGTTGAACATGCCGCAGCCGGATAACATCGTTCAGGCCTGGATTGATCCGCACACGGGTCAAGGCTCCGATGCCAATTGTCCGGGCGCGGTGCAGATGCCGTATATTCGCGGCAGCGAACCGCCACCCGGTGCCGCATGCGCTGGCAGTGCACCTGCTGACGCGGAATCGGTGATGGATTGGGTCAAGGGCTGGATGAATTAAGCAAAGAGGGTTTCAAGTGAACAAATGGTTGTTTCCAGCTATTACAGCTCTGGCTTTGCTCAGCGGTTGCTCCAGCGTTCAACGCGGCTCCATTCCCGTGGTGGACTCGAGCACAGCCGTCTCCAATAACGACCGGATTTCGGCCAATGGCGGGTTCCGTCAAACCGTGACCAAGCGTCCTGCGCAGGCAACGACCCAGGCCATGCCACAGGATTCCGGCGTGGTGGTGATGGTGCCAGGCGGCGGCGCAGCGGCATCGGCGCCGATCAGTGCTGAGCCCTGGACACCGGGGCCAAGCACCTCGGGCCCGATTGACTCCACGCCGGTTCAAGCGGCGCCGATCAATCAAGGCACCTACAACATGCCGTCGACGCCAAGTGGTATTCCGTCATCCTCCAGCGGTGGCGGCCTGTCGGCTGATGAGCAATTGGACGGCCCGGTGCTGGCGCTGCTGACCACTGCCCAGCAACAGCAGGCAGGGGGTGATTTGAACGGCGCTTCGTCCAGCCTTGAGCGCGCCCAGCGTGTTGCACCTCGCGAACCTCAAGTGTTGTATCGCTTGGCGCAAGTACGCATGGCCCAGGGCGACGCGCCGCAAGCCGAGCAGTTTGCCCGTCGGGGCCTTACCCTGGCTCACGGCCGTCCAGACCTGCAAGCCAGTCTGTGGGCCTTGATTGGTGACGCGCGTGCTGCACAAGGTGACGCAGCCGGCGCGGCCCAGGCTCGCCTGAAAGCCAAGGTCAGCCTCTGATGGATGCACGCTCTCCCGCAATTGCCGAACAGTTATTGCTGATTGAGCGCGAATTGCGCGTGCAGGGCTGGTGGGACGAGATGTCCCCCAGCGTCGAGGCACTCAGCAGCGTTGAGCCCTTTTCGGTAGACACCCTGGACTTTCACCAGTGGCTGCAATGGATCTTCCTGGTGCGCATGAAGCAGATCCTCGAGCAGGACCTGCCATTGCCAAATGCTTCAGGGATCATGGAGATGGCGGAGATGGTATACGCTGACCGTCCGCTGGAAAGCCTCGGCTTGCGCAATGCGCTGAAAAAGTTCGACCAACTGATCGCCGACGCTCGTTAATTGCCTGACTGCCGGGTTTTCCGGCAGTCTTGCGCACATTTCTACCGCTTGACGACATTCAGGCGAGTTTTATCCCTCCTCAAACCCCTTTCTCCTACGTTCTCATGCGCTTAGTTGGAAAAAAGCGCAATTATTGCTTGACTTGAAGGGGCTGAGACAGAAGAATCCAAAGTCCGCTGTATCGGGACTGCCAGAAGCAGGCCCGCTCAGCAGATCATGAGGCGCACATCCGCGCCGACCTGTTACACCCGCAACGCGTTACCTCGCGCTGGGTGGGAAAAGCCCGCAACACTTGGGACGATCCCAATACTTGCTCAGTCAGTGCTGACGTAGTCGGCGACCACCGTCGCTCATGCTCTGTTGAGAAGTAAACCTATTAAGACCCGTCGGTTTTCAACGGACGGTATTCTGGCGTTTTAGAGGTGAACAACGTGGAGCTTTTATCTGGCGGTGAGATGCTCGTCCGCTTTTTGCGTGACGAAGGCGTCGACTATATTTACGGGTACCCAGGTGGTGCTCTGCTGCATGTCTACGACGCACTGTTCAAGGAACCGGCTGTTACCCACATCCTGGTTCGCCACGAACAGGCCGCGACCCATATGGCTGACGGTTATGCCCGTGCCACCGGTAAAGCCGGCGTGGTACTGGTAACGTCCGGCCCAGGCGCAACCAATGCCATTACCGGCATCGCGACTGCCTATATGGACTCCATCCCGATGGTGATCATTTCTGGCCAGGTGGCAAGCACCATGGTCGGTACCGATGCATTCCAGGAAACCGACATGATCGGTATCTCCCGGCCGATCGTGAAACACAGCTTCATGATCAAGCATGCGTCGGAAATTCCGGAAATCATGAAAAAGGCTTTCTACCTCGCACAGTCCGGTCGCCCGGGGCCTGTCGTGGTCGATATCCCGAAAGACATGACCAATCCGGCGGAAAAATTCGAATATATCTTCCCGAAAAAAGCCAAGCTGCGTTCCTACAGCCCGGCCGTTCGTGGGCACTCGGGGCAAATTCGCAAGGCAGCTGAAATGCTCCTGGCAGCCAAGCGTCCCGTGTTGTACTCGGGTGGTGGTGTGATTCTGGGCGGCGGTTCCGCACCGCTGACCGAACTGGCCAAGCTGCTCAACTTGCCGGTGACCAACACCTTGATGGGCCTCGGCGCATTCCCGGGTACGGATCGCCAGTTCGTCGGCATGCTCGGCATGCACGGCAGCTACACCGCCAACCTGGCGATGCACCATGCCGATGTGATCCTTGCAGTGGGTGCACGTTTCGATGACCGGGTAATCAACGGCGCGAGCAAATTCTGCCCGAACGCCAAGATCATCCATATCGACATCGACCCGGCGTCCATCTCCAAGACCATCAAGGCCGACGTCCCGATCGTAGGTCCTGTTGAAAGCGTATTGACCGAGATGGTTGCCGCGCTCAAGGACATCGGCGAAGCGCCGAACAAGGAATCCGTCGCCAGTTGGTGGAAGCAGATTGACGAATGGCGCGGTGATCGCGGCCTGTTCCCTTACGACAAGGGCGACGGCAGCATCATCAAGCCACAAACCGTGATCGAAACCCTGTGCGAAGTGACCAAGGGCGACGCCTTTGTGACCTCCGACGTGGGCCAACACCAGATGTTCGCTGCGCAGTACTACAAGTTCGACAAACCTAACCGCTGGATCAATTCCGGTGGCCTGGGCACGATGGGCTTTGGTTTCCCTGCGGCCATGGGTGTGAAACTGAGCTTCCCGGACACAGACGTCGCGTGCGTCACCGGTGAGGGCAGCATCCAGATGAATATCCAGGAACTGTCGACGTGCCTGCAGTACGGCCTTCCAGTGAAGATCGTCTGCTTGAACAACGGCGTGCTGGGCATGGTTCGTCAGTGGCAGGACATGAGCTACAACAGCCGTCACTCCCATTCCTACATGGAGTCGCTGCCAGATTTCATCAAATTGGTTGAAGCCTATGGCCACGTCGGCATTCGCATCACCGACTTGAAAGATCTGAAGCCGAAGATGGAAGAAGCGTTCGCCATGAAAGATCGCTTGGTGTTCATCGATATCAAGGTGGATACCAGCGAGCACGTCTATCCGATGCAGATCAAAGACGGCTCGATGCGCGACATGTGGCTGAACAAGACGGAGCGTACTTAATCATGCGGCACATTATCTCCCTGCTTTTGGAGAACGAACCCGGCGCTCTGTCTCGTGTTGTCGGCCTGTTTTCGCAACGCAACTACAACATCGAAAGCCTGACCGTGGCCCCAACCGAAGACCCGACCCTGTCGCGCCTGACGTTGACCACCGTGGGCCACGATGAGGTGATCGAGCAGATCACCAAGAACCTCAACAAGCTGATCGAAGTGGTCAAGCTGGTCGACCTGTCGGAAAGTGCCCACATCGAGCGCGAGCTGATGCTGGTCAAGGTCAAGGCCACCGGCGCCCAGCGTGCCGAGATCAAGCGCACTACCGATATTTATCGCGGGCAGATCGTCGATGTGAGCGCCAGCGTTTATACCGTTCAACTGACCGGTACAAGCGACAAGCTGGACAGCTTCATCCAATCGATCGGGACGGCCTCGATACTGGAAACAGTACGCAGTGGTGTCACCGGGATTGCCCGTGGCGACAAAGTACTCAGCATTTAACCCAAATTAGTGAATGGCCTTACGGCCTGGATATATAGAGGAACCTCATGAAAGTTTATTACGAAAAAGATTGTGACCTGTCGATCATCCAGGGCAAGAAAGTCGCCATCATCGGCTACGGCTCCCAGGGTCATGCGCAAGCGTGCAATCTGAAAGATTCCGGCGTTGACGTGACTGTTGGCCTGCGCAAAGGCTCGGCGACTGTTGCCAAGGCTGAAGCCCATGGCCTGAAAGTGACTGACGTTGCTACCGCCGTTGCTGCTGCCGACCTGGTCATGATCCTGACCCCGGACGAGTTCCAGTCCGCGCTGTACAAGAACGAAATCGAGCCGAACATCAAGAAGGGCGCCACCCTGGCCTTCTCCCACGGCTTCGCGATTCACTACAACCAGGTAGTGCCACGTGCTGACCTCGACGTGATCATGATCGCGCCGAAAGCCCCGGGCCACACTGTGCGTTCCGAGTTCGTCAAAGGCGGCGGTATCCCTGACCTGATCGCGATCTACCAGGACGCTTCGGGCAATGCCAAGAACGTTGCGCTGTCCTACGCTGCGGGTGTTGGCGGTGGTCGTACCGGCATCATCGAAACCACCTTCAAGGACGAGACTGAAACCGACCTGTTCGGCGAACAAGCCGTTCTGTGCGGCGGTACCGTTGAACTGGTAAAAGCCGGTTTCGAAACCCTGGTTGAAGCTGGCTACGCGCCGGAAATGGCCTACTTCGAATGCCTGCACGAACTGAAGCTGATCGTCGACCTCATGTATGAAGGCGGTATCGCCAACATGAACTACTCGATCTCCAACAACGCCGAGTACGGCGAGTACGTGACTGGCCCGGAAGTGATCAACGCCGAGTCCCGCCAGGCAATGCGCAACGCCCTGAAACGTATTCAGGATGGCGAATACGCCAAAATGTTCATCAGCGAAGGCGCGACCGGCTACCCTTCGATGACCGCCAAGCGTCGTAACAACGCCGCTCACGGTATCGAAATCATCGGCGAGCAACTGCGCTCCATGATGCCGTGGATCGGTGCCAACAAGATCGTCGACAAAGCCAAAAACTAAGTCGTACGCATCAACGGAAAACGCGGCTTAGGCCGCGTTTTTTCGTTTGTGGGCTGGTTCTGGTATAAAGCTGCATCGTTTGCGGGCGAACACTCGCCGCACGTATTTGTCGAATTTTTTCAAACCGTTGCAAGGTAAAGTCCATGAGCGAACGTCCCGAAGAGCCACACCAGGCTTCTGACGCCGAAAGCCTGCTGCCGATCGATGAGCATGTCGAAGAAGGGCATGACGCCGAAGGTCGCAAGGTCCGGCATCGTGGCATCTATCTTTTGCCCAACCTGTTCACTACGGCAAACCTGTTTGCCGGCTTCTATTCCATCATCAACTCCATGAGCGCCCAAAGTGCGTTGGCGGCGGGTGATGCGGTGAGTGCCAGTAAGTATTTCGGTTTTGCTGCCATTGCCATTTTCGTTGCCATGGTGCTCGACGGCCTTGATGGTCGTGTGGCACGCATGACTAACACGCAAAGCGCCTTCGGTGCCGAGTACGACTCGTTGTCGGATATGGTCGCGTTTGGTGTAGCCCCTGCGTTGCTGGCATTTGCCTGGGCGCTGGGTGATATGGGTAAGGTTGGCTGGATGGTCGCCTTCATCTATGTTGCGGGCGCTGCTTTGCGTCTGGCGCGCTTCAATACTCAGGTGGGGACTGCCGACAAGCGGTATTTCATCGGTCTTGCCAGCCCGGCGGCTGCGGGGGTGGTGGCAGGTATTGTCTGGGCGTTCAGTGATTACGGTATTCAGGGCTCGAAAATGTCGTTCCTGGTGGCGTTGATGGTAGCTGCTGCCGGTATGCTGATGGTCAGCAATATCAAGTACAACAGCTTCAAAGAGCTGGACCTAAAGGGGCGTGTGCCTTTCGTGGCAATTCTGGCAGTGGTGCTGGTGTTCGCCGTGGTGTTCAGTGATCCTCCGCGTATCCTGTTGCTGGCCTTTCTGGTCTACGCCGCTTCGGGCCCGGTTCAGTACCTGTTGCATCTGCGCCGCGACAAAACATTGCCTTAATGTAATTTCCCCCATACTCCGCAGTCTATTGGTGTATCAGTTCTCCAATGCTGCGGGGTTGCCATGTTAATCAAATTGCCTAAAGCGTCCGATTGCCATGAATCGGATGTCACTCCTGAATCCTTCTATCTTTCCCGCCGCCGCTTGCTCGGTGGTGCGCTTGCCAGCATCGCAGCCAGCAGTTTGCCGCGTTGGGCCAATGCTGAGGAAACCTCACGTTATGCTGATGTCGAAGCGGGCAGGGCACCGAGCTGGTTTGCCGAGAAGCTGCCGAGTACCAAATGGCAGGCGGTCACGGTAAAGGACGAAGCGATCACGCCGTTCAAGGATGCGACTCACTACAACAACTTCTATGAGTTTGGTACGGACAAGGGTGATCCCGCAGCGAATGCGGGCTCGCTCAAGACCGAGCCCTGGAGTGTGGTGATTGATGGCGAAGTCGCCAAGCCGGGGCGATATGCCCTGGAAGATTTTATGAAGCCGTATCAATTGGAAGAGCGTATCTACCGTCTGCGCTGCGTCGAGGCATGGTCGATGGTCATCCCCTGGATCGGTTTTCCGATCTCGGCCTTGCTCAAGCAGGTTGAGCCAACCTCCAAGGCCAAGTACATCCGCTTTGAAACTCTCCAGGATTCCAAGAGTATGCCGGGCCAGCGTTCGAGTTTCGGCTTGATCGATTGGCCTTATATAGAAGGGTTGCGCCTGGATGAGGCGATGAACCCGCTGGCGATCCTGGCTGTTGGCATGTATGGGCGCGAATTGCCCAACCAGAACGGCGCGCCGCTTCGCTTGGTTGTGCCTTGGAAGTATGGCTTCAAGAGTGTGAAGTCCATTGTGCGGATCAGTCTCGTGAGCGAGCAACCGAAAACCACTTGGCAGAGCATTGCTGCGGATGAGTATGGGTTCTATGCGAATGTGAACCCCACGGTCGACCACCCACGCTGGACTCAGGCTCGGGAGCGTCGTCTGCCGAGCGGCCTGTTCAGTCCGAATGTGCGTGAAACGCAGATGTTCAACGGCTACTCCGATGAGGTGGCGTCTCTTTATACCGGTATGGATTTACGGAAGAACTACTGATGCGCTATCCAGTTTGGCGCATTGGCGTCTTTATAGCTGCGGCGATATGGCCGTTGTATTGGCTGTATGAGGCGTGGGGTTTCGCCCTTGGGCCTGATCCGGGCAAGGTTCTGGTCGATCGACTGGGGTTGGGTACGTTGATCTTGTTGCTGATTACGCTGGGGATGACCCCGCTGCAGAAGCTTAGCGGTTGGGCCGGGTGGATAGCGGTTCGTAGACAATTGGGTTTGTGGTGCTTTGCCTATGTGGTGCTCCATCTGGCTGCTTATTGTGTGTTTGTGCTGGGGTTGGATTGGACGCAGTTGGCGGTGGAATTGCGCAAGCGGCCTTACATCATTGTGGGGGCGTTGGGGTTCCTGTCGCTGTTGGTATTGGCGGTGACGTCGAATCGTTATAGTCAGCGTCGGCTGGGGAGTCGTTGGAAGAAGCTGCATCGCCTGGTGTATGTGATTCTTGGTCTCGGCTTGCTGCATATGCTGTGGATTGTGCGGGCTGATCTCAAGGAGTGGGCTATCTATGCTTCTATAGGCGTGTTGCTCTTAGTGCTGCGGATACCGCCTGTAATGCGTCGGATCCCCCGCCTTATTGCGAAAAAACCACTTTCTGCAACAAAAGCGTAATTAAGGGTTGACGGCAGATTCTGGAAGTCTATAATTCGCCCCACTTCCGGCGCAGTCGAAACGGAAAACTCCTTGGTAAACAAAGAGTTATGCGGGATTCGACAGCGAGTTGCTTCAGTTCATCGAAGCGCAGAAGGAGTTGGCAGAGCAGTGTTGTTTGGCTCTATTAACGTTTCGATCCTCTCGATCGAAAGCGGAGAAAAAGAGGTGTTGACAGCAGCGTGTAACGCTGTAGAATTCGCCTCCCGCTAACGAGAGATCGGAAGCGCAAGTGGTTGAAGTTGTTGAAGAATTCTTCGAAAGCTTCTGAAAATAATCACTTGACAGCAAATGAGGCTGCTGTAGAATGCGCGCCTCGGTTGAGACGAAAGATCTTAACCAACCGCTCTTTAACAACTGAATCAAGCAATTCGTGTGGGTGCTTGTGGAG
>NZ_CAXAQI010000022.1:0-94085 GCF_963970695.1 Pseudomonas sp. EL_65y_Pfl1_R83
AGGCTCCAGCCGCACCAACACCGTCCGCTGTTCCAGCTTGTCCCTAACCATCGTCACCGGATTGGAAACCACCTGATCCCCAACCTTCAGCGGCACATCCGGAATCACCCTGATCGGCGTCGCCGGGCCCCCCAGCAGAATCGGTTTGGCCAGCTCTGCATGGTCTTCCACGCGTGCCTTCCCGAACTGCCCAGCCATATGTTCCAACCATCTGCCCGCTCGCTGAGACTTGATGCCCCCCAGCACCTTCGCACTCATGCGCACCGCCATGCCCATCCCGGCAGTAGCAAGACTCAGCAACAAATTGATCAATACCTCGGCGCTGATTTCCCCCAGCAACTCGTTCATGTACGCCGGCGGCAACAGCCGCATCCAGCTGACCATCGCCGACAGATAGATAAACATCAGCGGCTCATCGCTCAGCACTAACAAGCCCTTAGCGATGCTTTCGGTGCCGAGTTTCAGCAGCTGTTCAAATTGGTCCTGAGACAGGTAATGCAGAAGTTTTTCGGCATGCCCCAGCGGGTCTGAAAGCCACTGAAACAGCTGCTTGATGGTGTCCCACAGTGAATGCAACGCCTCACCAAACCCGCGGGCATAGCCTTGATGCAGTGAGAGGTAGCGCTTGAGGAAGTTGGCTTCGGAATAACCCTTCCACAGCGGCTCGAAGGTGCTGCTCCATTCCGCGCGCAGCCAACCTTCCAGTGGTGCGATAACCGACTGATAAGAGGCGTACAACGCCTTGAAATGCGCTTTGGAAACAGTGGGGTAGAAACTGACCCGGTACTGCTGGTTGCGATCACATTCTGTGATTTCGAGAATGCCGCTGGGGCCAATCGTCTTATGGATCGGCTCACCCAGCGGGCCACCGCTGGGGTCGATGCGTTGCACCATCACGGGCGTACTGCCAATGGGCACGAACCGTGAACTCTGGAACATATGCACCAGGGTCAGCGTGCCGTTGGCCTGGCAGGTTGCGGTGGTGGTGCTGGGAAAAAGCGAAGGGCTGATCGGCGCGACCAGCGTCACTTCATCCCCGACCTTGAATACCTGTTCGATATCCAATGCCGAAAAGCTGAAAAAATTCTCGGCCCAGGCGTCGTAGTGATTAAGGCAGCGCTTGAAGTCGCTGATAACGGCTTCGACGTCTCGCGCCTTCGAATCCATGATGGCCAGCACCAAATAGCCAATTGCTTGGCTGGTTATGCCTATCATGAAGCAGCCCCATCAGCTGGGGCCCACACAAAAAACGCCATCTGCAATCCCTCGCGCTGTGTATTCAGGCGAAGGACTTTGCGGACCTTTTCAGGGGAGGGGAGTAGAGGTAATCCGACCATCACGTGGGACGTTTCGACAACGCTCGTTCTTCCTCCACGCGACTGGCGGCTATTGTCAGAAACTCCCCAAAAGAGTACAAGTGTACTCCATGACGACTCTGACCCCACGCCGTACCGCCATCCTGACCTTTATCCGCGACCGCATCGCGCAGCAAGGCCAGCCACCCAGCCTCGCCGAGATTGCCGAGGCGTTCGGCTTTGCCTCGCGCAGCGTGGCGCGCAAGCATGTGCTGGCGCTGACCGAAGCCGGGTTTATCGAGGTCAACCCTAACCAGGCCAGGGGCATTCGCCTGCTCAATCAACCGGTGCGCCCGGAATGGCTGGATGTGCCGGTGCTCGGTCGAGTCGCTGCCGGTTTGCCCATCGGCGCCGATGCCGAAGTGCACAGCCGCCTGCAACTCGACCCGTCTACCTTCGCAAAAACTCCGGACTATCTGTTGCGGGTGCAGGGTGACTCAATGATTGAGGACGGCATCCTCGATGGTGACCTGGTCGGCGTACGACGCAGTGCCGAGGCGTTGAATGGGCAGATTGTGGTGGCGCGCCTGGACGGTGAAGTGACCATCAAGCGGTTCGAACGCAATGGCGACAGCGTGCGCTTGCTGCCGCGCAACCCCGCGTACCAGCCTATCGTGGTGGGGCCCGACCAGGACCTGGCCATCGAAGGCGTGTTCTGCGGTTTGGTGAGGCAAGGCTGATGGGCGCCGTGATTGCACTGGACACGCTGTTCAATGGCGGGCGTGTCTGGAAAGGCCGACCTGCCGCGCCGCCGGCGAGTGTGCATCCCACGGGGTTGGCGGCGCTGGATGCGGTGTTGCCCACGGGCGGCTGGCCGGAGGCGGCCTTGAGTGAAATCCTCATGGCCAAGGACGGTGTGGGTGAGCTGCAACTGGTGCTGCCGACCCTGGCGCGCTTATCAAAGGCGAGGGAGCGAATTGTATTGGTGGCGCCGCCTTATACGCCCTACCCGCATGCGTGGCAGAATGCCGGGGTCGATCTGCGCCTGCTCTCGGTGATCCAGGCCGAGGAGCGCGACGCCTTATGGGCAGTGGAGCAGTGCCTGCGTTCCGGCAGTTGCGGCGCGGTGTTGTGCTGGCCGCGCAAGGCTGATGACCGGGCGCTGCGTCGCCTGCAAGTCGCGGCGGAAACCGGGCAGACCCTGGCATTTGCCTGGCGCGCCTTGGGCGAGGCGATCAACTCATCGCCCGCCGCCTTGCGCTTGGCGGTCGAGGCCAAGCCCGCGCAGGTGCGAGTGCTCAAGTGCCGGGGCGGCCTGGCCCATCCGGCGCCGATTGCGCTGGCGGGGCACTGAGGTTGCCATGCGCTGGGTGTGTATTGTTTTCCCGCAATTGGCGCTGGACGGGGTGCTGCGTGTGCACCCCGAACCGGACCAACCCCTGGCCCTGCTGGCCGGCACGCCGCAGCGACGCGTGCTGCAAACCGTCAATGACGCCGCCCGCGCCTTGGGCCTGCGCCCCGGTCAATCCCTGACGGCTGCGAATGCCCTGGCCAAGACCTTTGCCAGCGCCGAATACGACCCTGCCGAGATCGAGCGCTACCAACAGTTCCTCGCCGCCTGGGCCTACCAGTTCAGCTCCCAAGTCAGCCTGTATTACCCGCGGGCCTTGCTGTTCGAGATCGAATCGAGCCTGGGGCTGTTCGGGCCGTGGCCGCGGTTTGAAGCGCGCTTGCGCAAGGAATTGACCGAACTGGGCTTTCGTCACCGTATCGTCGCGGCGCCCAACCCGGCCGCCGCGCGGGTGCTGGCGAATATCGATGATGGCCTGGCGGTTACCGATGACGTCCTGATGCAGGCCCTGGCGCCGCTGCCCATCGACCGCGCCGGGCTCGAACCACAGGCCGCCACGGCCCTTTCGCGCATGGGCCTGCGCAGCCTGGCCCAGGTGCAGGCGTTGCCCCGGCATACCTTGGCGCGACGTTTTGATGCCAGTTTGCTCAAGCACCTGGACGCACTGACCGGGCAGCGGCCGCTGGCCCTGGCGTTCTACCAGCCGCCGGACCAGTTTGATGTGCGTATCGAGCTGAATTTCGATGTGCAATCCCACCAGGCGCTGCTGTTTCCTTTAAGACGGTTGACCGGCGATCTGTCCGCGTTTCTGTGCGGCCGCGACAGTGGCGTGCAGCGTTTCGACCTGCACCTGGAACACGCCCAGGCGCCGGACAGTGTGATCAAGGTCGGCCTGCTCAGCGCCGAGCGTGAACCGGCGATGCTGTTTGAATTGGCCCGTGGCCGCCTGGAGCACGTTCAAGTGACCTCACCGGTACGCGGCTTTCGCCTGGTGGCCCAGGACCTGCCAGTGTTCGTGCCGCAACGCCATGACCTGTTCGACGACCGCCCGCAACAGACCCTGCCGTGGGAACAATTGCGCGAGCGCCTGCGTGCGCGCTTGGGGGATGAGGCAGTGCAGGGCCTGCGCTTTCACGCCGACCATCGTCCAGAATGCGCCTGGCAAGCGGCGGCGGATAAAAATCCGTGCCAGGCCTTGAACAAAGTACAACGGCCCGGCTGGCTGCTGCACGAACCCACGCTGCTGGCCGATCACGGTGTGCACATCCTCATGGGCCCGGAACGCATCGAATCCGGCTGGTGGGACGGCGCCGATATCCGCCGTGATTACTACCTCGTCCAGACCCGCGCCGGCCAGCAAGGCTGGGCCTATCGCACCGTGGGGCAAAGCGATGGCCTGTGGCTGCAAGGCTGGTTTGCATGAGCTATGCCGAGCTGCACTGCCTGTCCAACTTCAGCTTCCAGCGCGGTGCATCCAGTGCGCTGGAGTTGTTCGAACGGGCCAAGCGCCAGGGCTACAGCGCTTTGGCGATCACCGACGAATGCACGTTGTCGGGCATCGTGCGCGCTTGGCAGGCGGCGAAGGCGGTGGCGCTGCCGCTGATTATCGGCAGCGAGATGCGCATCGAGAACGGCCCGAAACTGGTGCTGCTGGTGCAAGACCTCAGCGGCTACCAGCACCTGTGCCGCTTGATCACCCTGGCCAGGCGGCGTGCCGAAAAAGGCTGCTATCGCCTGCTGCTGGAAGACTTCGAGCAACCGTTGCCCGGCCTGCTGGCGCTGTGGGTCGCCGAAGACAGCAACACTCAAACCGAGATCCAATGGCTGCGCCGCACCTTTGCCGGGCGCTTGTGGCTGGCGGTGCATTTGCATTGCGGCCAGGACGATGCGCGCCACCTAGAGCAGCGCCTGGCACTGGCGGCCAGCCTGAAAATCCCGGCGGTGGCCTGTGGCGATGTGCATATGCATGCGCGCGGTCGCCGCGCCCTGCAAGACACCATGACTGCCATCCGTCATCACGTGCCAGTGGCCGAAGCCGGCACGCGGCTGCACCCTAATGGCGAGCGGCACCTGCGTTGCCTGGAGGCGTTAAGCACGCTGTACCCCGCGTCGCTGCTCGATGAAACCCAGGCCATCGCCCGCCGTTGCACCTTCGACCTCAGCCAATTGCGCTATCACTACCCACGCGAATTGGTCCCCACCGGCCACAACGCCCAATCCTGGCTGCGCGCCGTGACTGAAGCAGGTATCGCCCAGCGTTGGCCGCAGGGTGTCGACGCCAAGACCTTGCAGCAGATCAACAACGAACTGGAGCTGATCAGCGAGCTGGGCTATGAAAGCTACTTCCTTACGGTGCATGACATTGTGCAGTTCGCCCGCAGCCGTTCGATCCTGTGCCAGGGCCGGGGCTCGGCGGCCAACTCGGCGGTGTGTTTTGCCTTGGGCATCACCGAGATCGACCCAAGCCTGACGAGCATGTTGTTCGAGCGCTTTCTCTCCAGGGAGCGAAATGAACCGCCGGACATCGACGTGGACTTCGAACACGAACGCCGTGAAGAAGTGCTGCAGTACGTGTTTCAGCGCTACGGCCGCACACGTGCAGCGCTGACGGCGGTGGTCAGCAGTTACCACGCGAGCGGCGCGGTACGCGATGTGGCCAAGGCCTTGGGCTTGCCGCCGGACCAGATCAATGCGCTGGCCGAGTGTTGCGGGCGTTGGAGCGACGACGCGCCGCCCCTGGCGCGCCTGCGTGAAGCCGGCTTTGACCCCGAAAGCCCAATCTTGCGTCGTGTGCTCACGCTCACTCAGCAACTGATCGGCTTCCCCCGGCACCTGTCCCAGCACCCCGGCGGCTTTGTGATTTCCGAATACCCGCTGGATACCCTGGTGCCGGTGGAAAATGCGGCCATGGCCGAGCGCACGATCATCCAGTGGGACAAGGACGACCTCGACGCCGTCGGCCTGCTCAAGGTGGATATTCTCGCTCTGGGGATGCTGAGCGCGATCCGCCGCTGTTTCGACCTGCTGCGCCGCCATCGCAACCGGGATTTGAGCCTGGCGTCGGTGCCCAAGGAGGACCCGGCTACTTACGCAATGATCAGCAAGGCCGATACCATCGGCGTGTTCCAGATCGAGTCGCGGGCGCAAATGTCGATGTTGCCCAGGCTCAAGCCTCAGACGTTTTATGACTTGGTGATCGAGGTCGCCATCGTGCGGCCGGGGCCGATCCAGGGCGGCATGGTGCATCCCTATTTGCGTCGGCGTAACAAGGAGGAGGAGACGACCTATCCCTCGCCGGAACTGAAAACCGTGCTCGAGCGCACCCTGGGCATTCCGCTGTTCCAGGAACAAGTCATGCAAATCGCCATGGTCGCCGCCGACTACGGCCCCGGCGAGGCCGACCAATTGCGCCGCTCCATGGCTGCCTGGAAACGCCATGGAGGCCTGGAACCGCACCAGCAACGCCTGCGCACTGGCATGTTGAAAAACGGCTACAGCGAAGAATTTGCCGCGCAGCTCTTCGAGCAGATCAAGGGATTTGGCAGCTATGGCTTCCCTGAATCCCACGCCGCCAGTTTCGCCTTGCTGACCTACGCCAGTTGCTGGCTCAAATGCCATGAACCCGCGGCGTTTGCTTGTGCGCTGATCAACAGCTGGCCCATGGGCTTCTACAGTCCGGACCAGATCCTGCAGGATGCGCGGCGCCATCGTCTGCAGATTCGCCCGGTGGATGTGCAGGCCAGCGACTGGGATTGCAGCCTGGAACCCATCGACGGTGCACAGCCGGCGATCCGCATGGGGTTGCGCATGATCTCGGGGTTTCGCGAAGAAGATGGGCGGCGCATCGAAGCGGCGCGCCAGCGTCGGGCGTTCAGCGACATCGCTGACTTGGACGAACGCGCCGGACTGGATGCGCGTGCGCAGGCGTTGCTGGCGGATGCCGGTGCCTTACGCGCCCTGGCCGGCAACCGGCACAAGGCGCGTTGGGAAGTGGCGGGGGTGCACAAGCAACTCGGGCTGTTTGCCGGCCTGCCCAGCCCCGACGAAGCCGTGGTCGAGTTGCCGGCACCGACAGTGGGCGAGGACCTGTACGCTGACTACGCGACGGTCGGCACCACCCTTGGCCCGCATCCGTTGGCGTTGTTGCGCGCGCAATTGCGTAAGCAGCGCTGCCGCAGTTCCCAAGAGCTGATGCTGGTCGAGCATGGGCGCAACGTCAGCGTCGTCGGGTTGGTGACCGGTCGGCAGCGGCCAGGCACCGCCAGCGGTGTGACCTTTGTCACCCTGGAAGATGAATTCGGTAACCTCAATGTGGTGGTCTGGCGCGACCTGGCTGAGCGTCAGCGCCAGGCGCTGGTGGGCTCGCGCCTGCTGAAAGTGGACGGGCGCTGGGAAGCGGTGGGTGAAGTGCGGCACCTGATCGCCGGCCGGCTTACCGACCTGACGCCACTGTTGGAAGGGATAAATGTGCTCAGCCGGGACTTTCACTGAGGCAGGGGCTTGTGGAGGCGTAACCCCCTAAATTATAAGAGATGAACCATCCGCGTCCGACGCGCTCCAAATTTTTGCGACCGTCTTCTCTTAGCGCAGAGCCAACCGATGCAATTTTTATCCAACTCTCACGGCTGTGAAGGCTGGGCCGGTGAAATGGCCCGGCGGATCCGTGCATTCGATTGGTCGGACACCGAGCTGGGGGCCATTGAACAGTGGTCCACCAGCTTGCTCTGCAACGTGCAGATGATGCTCGCATCACCCGTGCCGATGGTGATGTTGTGGGGCCGCGCGGGGTACATGATCTACAACGACAGTTATTCGGTGTTTGCGGGTGGTCGCCACCCGTACCTGCTGGGCACGCCGGTAGAACTGGGCTGGCCGGAAGTGGCCGACTTCAACCGTCATGTGCTGGACACCTGCCTAGCGGGCGGGACCTTGTCGTTCAATAACAAAGACCTGGTGTTGTTGCGTAACGGCAAACCGGAAACCGTGTGGCTGGATCTCTATTACAGCCCTGTCGCTGGCGACAGTCAGCAACCCGCCGGCGTGTTGGCGATTGTGGTGGAGACCACCGAGCTGGTGAAATCCGAGCAGGTGCGCCAGGAACTCACCCATAACCTCGAGCAGCGTGTGGCCGCCGAAGTGCAGGCGCGCTCTGCCGCCGAGGATAAGTTGCGCCAGTCGCAGAAACTCGAAGCCATCGGCGGCCTGACCGGCGGCGTGGCGCACGACTTCAACAACTTGCTGCAAGTGATCGCCGGCAACCTGCACCTGCTCGCCCGCCACGAGCCGGACAACGTGCAGGTGCAGCGACGTGTCGCGGCCGCCATTGCGGCGGTGGATCGTGGTGCCAAGCTGTCATCGCAATTGCTGGCATTCGCCCGACGCCAACCGTTGTCGCCTGCGGTGTATAACCCGCAACGCATCTACGCGGGCCTGGGCGAACTGCTGCAACGAGCGCTTGGGGAAACCATCCACATCGATGTGCAGTTGCCCCAGGATTCGTGGTGCATCAACGTCGACCGCAACCAGTTGGAAAACGCACTGCTCAACCTCGCGATCAATGCCCGCGACGCCATGCAAGGTGAGGGTGTGATCCATATCACCGGCGCGAACATCATCCTCAACCCCGGCGATTGCGCGGGTAAAAGCATCAAACCCGGTGAGTACGTGCGCCTGGCTGTTACCGATATCGGCGTGGGCATGCCGCCGGCGATCCTGGCGCGGGTGTTTGAGCCATTCTTTACCACCAAGCGTAACGGGCATGGGACCGGCCTTGGCCTGAGCATGGTGTTTGGCTTTGTGCGCCAGAGCGGCGGGCATGTCGAGGTGTGGAGTGAGGAAGGGCGCGGAACCGTGGTGCAGATGTATTTCCCGCGCAGCCTCGGCGAGGAGTGCGAGGACGCCTGTGACGAGCCTCTGCCGCATGCCCATGCCCATGGCCATGAAACAATTCTGGTGGTCGAGGACAACGAAGACGTGCGCGAGACGGTCGTGGAACTGCTGGAGCAGGCGGGTTATACCGTGCTCACGGCCGAAGACGGTGACCGCGCGATGAAGATGCTACAGGCCGGTGTACCGCCGGAGCTGATTTTCACCGACGTGGTGATGCCCGGTCGCGTCAAGAGTACCGACCTGGCTGACTGGGCTCGCGCACAAACACCTCCCGTGGCGGTGCTGTTCACTTCCGGCCACACCCGCGACATTCTCTCCAGCAATCATTTGCTGAGTCCCGAGATTCATCTGCTGAGCAAACCCTACAGCCCCGAAGCCCTGACGCAACGGGTCCGCAGCGTGCTTGCCGCCCAACAAGGTTGTCCATGACTTCACAGCGCAACATCCCCTCGATCACCGCCCAACATACTGGCTTCGTCCGCGTACGCGGCGCCCGCGAACACAACCTGCGAAACGTTGATGTGGATATTCCACGGGATGCCTTGGTGGTGTTTACCGGCGTCTCGGGTTCGGGCAAATCGTCCCTGGCGTTTTCCACGGTGTATGCCGAGGCGCAGCGGCGTTATTTTGAGTCGGTGGCGCCGTATGCGCGGCGGCTGATCGACCAGGTCGGCGTGCCGGATGTGGACAGCATCGAAGGCCTGCCGCCCGCCGTGGCCCTGCAACAGCAGCGTGGTACGCCGAGTGCGCGCTCGTCAGTGGGCAGCGTCACCACGTTGTCGAGCCTGATCCGCATGCTGTACTCCCGCGCCGGCAGTTACCCGCCGGGCCAGGCGATGCTGTACGCCGAGGACTTCTCGCCGAACCTGCCGCAAGGTGCGTGCCCGCAATGTCATGGCCTTGGCCGCGTGTACGAAGTGACCGAGGCATTGATGGTGCCCGATCCCTCTTTGACTATTCGCCAGCGCGCAGTGGCGTCCTGGCCGTTAGCGTGGCAAGGGCAGAACCTGCGCGACATTCTGGTGACCCTGGGCTATGACGTGGATATCCCGTGGCGCGACCTGCCGAAAAAGCAACGCGACTGGATCCTGTTCACCGAAGAAACCCCCACTGTCCCGGTATACGCTGGCTTCACCCCCGAACAGGCCCGCGATGCGCTCAAACGCAAGCTTGAGCCCAGCTACCAAGGCACCTTCAGCGGTGCGCGGCGCTACATCCTGCACACCTTCACCCACACCCAAAGCGCGTTGATGAAAAAGCGCGTCTCGCAGTTCATGCAGGGCAGCGCTTGCCCGTTATGCGAGGGCAAACGCCTGACCAGAGCCGCGCTGTCGGTGAAGTTCGCCGGGGTGGATATCGGTGAGTTGTCGCAGTTGTCATTGGCGCAACTGGCCGAGTTGCTGCGGCCGGTGGCGGCGGGGCAGGACAAGATGAAGCTGTCGGTGGAAAAACGCCTGGCCGCACAACGTATCGCCCAGGACTTGCTCGAGCGGGTCAGTACCTTGACCGAATTGGGCTTGGGCTATTTGTCCCTGGAGCGCAGCACACCGACCTTATCGTCCGGAGAGTTGCAGCGATTGCGCCTGGCTACACAGTTGGGCTCGCAATTATTCGGCGTGATCTATGTGCTGGACGAGCCGTCGGCGGGGCTGCACCCGGCAGATGGCGAGGCGCTGTTCACCGCGCTGGATCGTTTGAAAGCGGCGGGCAACTCGTTGTTTGTGGTGGAGCACGACCTGGAAACCATGCGCCGCGCCGACTGGCTGATCGACGTGGGCCCGGCGGCCGGTGAGCATGGCGGGCAAGTGTTGTACAGCGGGCCGCCGGCGGGCCTGGCGCAGGTGGAGGCGTCGCAGACGCGTGAATACCTGTTCGCCGAAAAACGCGTGTCGAATCAGGAACGCCGCGAGCCCTCCGGCTGGCTGAAACTGGACGGCGTGACGCGTAATAATCTCAAGGCCCTTAACGTTGACTTTCCGCTGGGCTGCTTCACCGCAGTCACTGGGATTTCCGGTTCGGGCAAGTCCAGCCTGGTCAGCCAGGCGCTGCTGGAGCTGGTAGGCAGCGGCCTCGGCCGTGTGGTGGAAAACGACGAAGAGCCGAGCCTGGAAGACGACACGCCGCAAACCAGCGGTGGACGCATCAGCGCCGGGCTCGAGCTGATCCGCCGCCTGGTGCAGGTGGACCAGAAACCCATCGGCCGCACCCCGCGCTCCAACCTGGCGACCTACACCGGGCTGTTCGACAACGTGCGCAAACTGTTCGCCGCCACGCCGGCAGCCAGGAAGCGTCATTACGACGCCGGCCAGTTCTCCTTCAACGTCGCCAAGGGCCGTTGCCCGAACTGCGAGGGTGAAGGGTTTGTCAGCGTCGAGCTGCTATTCATGCCCAGCGTGTATGCGCCATGCCCGACCTGCCACGGCGCGCGGTATAACCCTGAGACGTTGGCGATCAAATGGCAGGGCTTGAGCATCGCCCAGGTGCTGGGGCTGACGGTGGAGCAGGCGGTCGACGTGTTTGCGGAACAACCCAGTGTGTTGCGTTCATTGCAAGTGCTGCGGGATATCGGCCTGGGTTACCTGCGCCTGGGGCAACCGGCGACCGAGCTGTCGGGCGGCGAAGCGCAACGCATCAAACTGGCGACCGAGTTGCAACGCAATGCGCGGGGCGCCACGTTATACGTGCTGGATGAGCCCACGACGGGGCTGCATCCACGGGATGTGGACCGCTTGCTAAGCCAGCTCAATCAGCTGGTAGATTCGGGGCATACGGTGGTTGTAGTGGAGCATGAGATGCGCGTGGTGGCGCAGAGTGATTGGGTGATTGATATCGGGCCGGGGGCAGGCGATTTGGGCGGTACAGTGGTTGCCAGCGGTAGGCCGCATAAAGTCGCCCAAAGCAAAACCAGCCGCACCGCGCCGTTCCTGGCCCGGGAGCTGAGCTAACAGACACTGAAGATCAACTGTGGGAGCAGGCAGGCCAGCCCCCACAGTTTTGATTAGTGTCAGGTCAGTTGGATTTGTGCCTTGGCTTGCCTCACTACATTCTCCAGCGTAAACCCAAACTGCTCCTGCAACTTGGCCAACGGTGCCGACGCGCCAAAGCTGTTCATGACCACTTTGGCCCCGTTCTGCCCCACATACCGATCCCAGCCCAACGGCCCCGCCTGTTCGACCACCACCCGAGCGTTCACTGCCGGCGGTAATACGCTGTCGCGATAGTCTTGATCCTGGTCTTCAAACAACTCCCAGCTGGGCATGGAGACTACCTGCGCAGCAATCCCTTCGCTTTTCAGTTGCTCATAGGCCGCCACAGCCAGGCTGACTTCACTGCCCGTCGCCAACAACAGGACTTTGGGCTCATCGCCACCCGCCAACACATAACCCCCCTTGGCCGCGCCGGACGCCGCTGCATACTTCGTACGGTCCAACGTCGGCAATGGCTGGCGCGACAACACCATGCAACTCGGTCGATGGGTTTGCGCCAGGGCCACCTTCCACAGTTCCAGGGTTTCATTCGCATCACCGGGTCGCAGGGTCAACAGCCCCGGCGTCGCGCGTAACTGCGTGAGATGCTCGATCGGTTGGTGCGTCGGCCCATCTTCACCCACGCCAATCGAGTCATGGGTAAACACAAACACCACCGGCAACTCCATGATCGCCGCCAGACGAATCGGCGGCTTCATGTAATCGCTGAACACCAGGAACGTCGAGGTGTACGGCCGCAGATAGGACAGCGCCATGCCATTGGCAATCGCGCCCATGGCGTGCTCACGAATGCCGAAGTGCAGGTTGCGTCCGCTGTAGTCGTCGGCACTGAAACGCCCGGCGCCCTCGAAGGTCAGATGGGTCTTGGTCGACGGCGACAGGTCCGCCGAGCCGCCCAGCAACCAGGGGATTTGCTCGGCAAACGCATTCAGTACTTCGCCACCGGCGGCACGGCTGGCCACGCCTTTGGGGTCGCTGTCGAAGTGAGGCACATCGTCCTGCCAGTGCTCAGGCATTTCCCCGGCGCGCATACGGCGCAGCTCGTCGGCCAGTTTCGGCTCGTATTGCTCAAGCTGCGACAGGTGCTGGTTCCAGGCTTCATACAACGGCTGGTTGCGCTCCACCAGCGCATCACGCATCACCGTGCGGGCTGCGTCGGGCACCAGGAAACTCGAATCCTGCGGCCAGCCGTAAGCCGCTTTGGTCAGCCGTATTTCTTCATCGCCCAAGGGCTCGCCATGGGCAGCGGCGGTGTTGTGTTTATGCGGCGAGCCATAGCCGATCACGCTGTCGACCACGATCAGGGTGGGCGCGCCGGTGTTGCTCTTGAAGGTCTCCAGCGCCGTGCTCAACGCCTGCAAGTCGTTGGCGTCGGTCACGTGCAAGGTGTGCCAGCCATACGCCTGGAAGCGCTTGATCACGTCCTCGCTGAAGGCCAGCTCGGTATGACCCTCGATGCTGATGGTGTTGTTGTCGTAGATCCAGCACAGGTTCTCCAGCTTCAAGTGCCCGGCCATCGACGCGGCTTCGCTGCTGATGCCTTCCATCATGTCGCCGTCACCGCACAGGGTGTAGACGTTGTAGTCGAACAACACCTTAGCGTCGCGATTGAAGCGTTTTCCCAGCCAGCGCTCGGCCATGGCCATGCCGACACTGTTCGCGCATCCCTGACCAAGTGGGCCGGTGGTGGTCTCGACCCCGGTGGTCATACGGTACTCAGGGTGGCCTGGGGTTTTCGAACCGGCCTGTCGGAACTGCTTGATATCGTCCAGGCTGATCGCCGGCTGGCCGGAACGTTTGCCATGTTCATCAATCTCGACCACGCCGGCCAAGTGCAGCAGCGAATACAGCAGCATCGACGCATGCCCCACTGACAGCACAAAGCGGTCACGGTTGGGCCAGTCGGGATGTTCCGGGTGGTAACGCAGGAAGCGGCTCCACAGCGTATAGCCTACCGGTGCCAGGCCCATGGGCGTGCCCGGATGGCCGGAGTTGGCCTTTTGCACGGCGTCCATGGCCAGGGTGCGGATCGTGTTGATGCATTGCGTGTCGACAGCGGTGGCAGCATGAGTCATGAAACCGGTCTCCCTCGAGTGACTATCTACAGTGGAGGGCGGGGCGCCAGGAAGGTTTGATCGCATCGCCGGTGCCGCGACGAACGGGGATGTGTTGACCCCGAACATGACAAGACCCCTCGCAATGGTCTAGCTTCTAGGGCGTAAGCCATTGATCAACTTGCGGAGGTACGCCATGCCAGTGAAACACGACCTGTATCAGGACTTGGGGTTGAGCAAGGAAGTCGTTCACGAACGCAGGGCGAGCGACAAACGCCTGGATTCGCTGCTCACTCAATACGACGACGCCGACAAGGAGGTATTGAAGGCGGAATCGGCAAGCGCCAGCGATGAGGATGTGGAGAAACTGAAGAAAAAGCGGTTGTTGATCAAAGACGAGATTGCGGCAAAGTTGGCTTAAGCAACAGTCCGCGTTCCCACAGGGCGCGGACATATTTATTCAGAATTGTCTGAAGGACTGGGCTCCCTTCACCGCCTATGATGCCCACCGCCTACCCGGCTCTGGGGACTGTTGCGGCGTAAGGATTGCGCCGGTGAGCCGGGTGGGTACTTCATTTCAGGCCAGCAGCGCTTGGGTGCATTCGTCTATAGAGCGCTGCTGAGTCTCGGCGTATAGCTTCAATTCATCAATCGTCCGGCGCCCCAGCGCCTTTTCAAACTCGGCTTGGTTCGAGTTCGCCGCGTAGTGGCTTTGCGCTGCATCCCCCAGGTTCGACTGGAAAATCCCCGCCGCGCTCACCGGCAGAAAATCTTCATAGACCAACGGCTCCACATCGATGTGGCCCGCCGCGATCAGTGCTTCCAGGTCGCGCGGTTGATCCGCTGTGCCGCGCGCCGCTAGGCCTTGCTCGGTGGCGAAATAGCGGAAATACGCCAGGCCCTGTTCACGCATTTGCCCGTAGTTATCCGGGAAGGCCTGGAAGTGCTGCTCCATCAATTGCATGTAACGCGCGGCGTTGCCCTCATTCGGGAAGGCGCCTAGTGCGTCGCGCGCGGCGTTCAGCAATCGGTCGTACAGCGCACGGCCTTGGGGTGTGAGCGCCACACCGCGCTGCTCGATTTCGCCGAAGCGTGCGCTGTGGCTGCCTTTGGCGTCGGTGAAGGCGATCGGTTCGTCGAGGGCCTTGAAGCTGGTCTGGCGCAGCAGGATCGGGCAATTACGGCGCGGTGGGCCTTCAATCACCGCCTTGGGGGTGATGCCTTTGCCGGGCATGGCGGCTTGGACCTGGTCGATGTCCAGCGTGCGCGGGGTAAGGTGGTTGATATGCGGGCCTTTGAAGGCAACCACGTCGGCGATCAGGCGATGCTGGCCGCTCAATTGCTGATACTGCGTGGCGGTGACGGTGGCGGTGTGGTGCCAGCGGAAGGTTTCCAACGCCTGGCGGATGAATTCATCCGCATCCACGGGGTTGAGGCCGCCGTCCTTTTCCGACTGTTCGATCAGCGCCAGGGCGCCAGGGCTGAAGATCGAGCGTTTGGCCAGGGCGGTTTCGGCGAAGGTGCGCAGGTCGGGATTCTCAATCAGTTCCAGGCGTAGCAATGAGGTAAATACGCGAAACGGGCTGGTCTGCAGCGCCTGTTCATGCACCGCGCGAAAGGCGGTGGAGTGCACGGGCACGCCAGCCGGGGTCAGGTCGTAATAGCCCACTGGCTGCATGCCCATCACCGCAAACAAGCGGCTGATGGTCGCCAGCTCTGCAGGCGTGCCCAGGCGGATCGCTCCGTGGCGTTCCATGTCCAGTCGCTGGATTTCGCCGGTGCGTTGCAGCTGCTGCGCCAAGCTCGGTTCGGCGTCGAGCACACGGGTGTTGGTCTCGGCCACCAGCTCCATCAACGCGCCATACAGAGGAACTTCATCTCGGTACATGTCGGACATGGCCTTGGAAAAACCCTTGCGGATCTCGTCTGGGCTGACATGTGCGGTGGTGGGCATAGAAAAATTCCTGATGGCGATGGCGATGAGGGTGGCCGTTGCCTTGAGTCTGTTGAGCGCAAGGCTTGCTTGCAAACGAAGAATCCTCAGGACTTCATTCTGCAAATGAATGAGATGACCTGAATATGACAAAAAACAGCCCGTGGAAAATTTCATTTTCCGGCGATTTTCCTAACTAATTCTTCACGGAGTGCGTCCCGGTCGGCATGAAAGAATCGCCACGTTTGCAAGGATGAAAGCGCCGTCATGCACATCACGCACATAAAAATACGTTTAGGGGCCGTCATTAATGAAAATTTCTACACTGGCGTTGTCGATCACCGCCGCCGTTCTTGCACAACAGGCTTACGCTGATGATTTCGGGCTCGGCGCTCTGGGTACAGGTAACGGACACAGCGGTTTCCTTGAGGACAGTCATGCGGCGATTAGTTCGCGGACCATGTACTACAACGCGGATAACCGCTCGGGGACCAACAACGATCTGCGCGAAGCGGCAACCGCGCTGCGTTTTGACTACAAATCCGGCTACACCCAAGGCACCCTTGGCGTCGGCTTCGACGTCATGGCCTTCGGCGCCCTGCGCCTGGACGGTGGCGATGGTCACACCGCAGGCCCAGGCTTGGCGGGGAACGGCAACAGTTTCTTCCCAACCAAGAATAATGGTACCGAACCGGCTGATTCCTTTGGTCGCGCGGCCGGTAATGTGAAGTTCCGCATTTCCCAGACCGAGTTGCACGTCGGTGGTGGCTTGGCGCCAGTCTTGCCGATCCTGGTCTCCAACGATAGCCGTGTGGCACCGCAAACCTTTGACGGCGGTATCCTCACCTCCAACGAGATTCGCAATGTCACCTTCACCGGCGGTGAGCTGAACCGCGCCGAAGGCCGAGCGTCCAGCAACTCCACCGGCTTGAGCGTGGCCGGCGGTATCCGCGACAGTGACAGCTTCAAGTTTGGCGGTGTGGACTACAAGCCGTTTGGTTCTTCCGACAACGCCATCGCGAAAAACCTGACGTTGCAGTACTACTACGCTCAACTGCAAGATTTCTACAAACAGAACTACGTCGGCCTGGTTCACGTATTGCCACTGGGTAATGACCAGTCGTTCAAGACCGACCTGCGCTACTTCGACAGCAGCAGCGACGGCAAGAACGGCGAGAGCGGCTACCAGTTCAACAACAACGGTGGCTACGCCAAGCACGCAGGCGAAGTCGACAACAAAACCTACAGTGCGGCCTTCACCTACCAATTGGGCGGCAGCAGCTTGATGCTCGGCCACGTTGGTGTGGGTGACGACGGCGGCTTTGTGTGGGTCAACCAGGGCAGCCTGGCCGACCCGCATGCGCAAGGCGCCGGTGGCAGCGACTTCTACCTGTTCACCGACGCTGTGGTCGGCCAGTTCTCCCGCGCGGGCGAGCAGGTCAACTTTGGCCAGTATTCGTATGACTTCAAGGCTTACGTACCTGGCCTGAAAGCGTCCGTGGCTTACCTGGACGGTACGGATATCAAGTCGAAAGTCGCCGGCGGCCCTGACCAGAAAGAAAACGAAGCGGACTTCCGCCTGGATTACGTCGTGCAGGCAGGTCCGCTGAAAGGCTTCGGTACCACTTTCCGTACCGGCACCTACCACGGTAAAAACACCGGCACTGCCGATCAGGATCAAACCCGTCTGATCTTCAACTACACGTACGCCATCTTCTAAGTCTTCATGTGCACCCGGGCGTCATTGGGCTCTACACTGCCTCTGACCTGGTAGACGATGGAGGACCCAATGGCGGCCGCACCCGACACCCGAATAGTTGGAACCATCGAAGGCCAACGCCTGGCGACGCCGGATGCCGAGCGTTGGCGCGAATGGGGCCCTTACTTGAGCGAACGCCAATGGGGCACGGTGCGCGAAGACTACAGCGCCGACGGCGACGCCTGGTCTTACTTTCCCCATGAACATGCCCGCAGCCGTGCCTACCGCTGGGGCGAAGATGGCCTGGCGGGTTTCAGCGACAAGGCGCAACGCTGGTGCCTGGGCCTGGCCCTGTGGAACGAGCGCGATGCGATCATCAAGGAGCGCCTGTTCGGCCTCAATAACGCCGAGGGCAACCACGGCGAAGACGTCAAGGAACTGTACTATTTCGTCGACGGCGTGCCGAGCCATGCCTACATGCGCATGCTCTACAAATATCCCCACGCAGCCTTTCCCTACGCCGACCTGATCAGTGAGAACGCCCGCCGTGGCCTGGAGGATGCCGAGTACGAAATCCTCGACACCGGGGTGTTCGCAGACAACCGTTACTGTGACGTCAGCGTCGAATATGCCAAGCATCAGCCCGACGACATCTTCATGCGGGTTACCGTGAAGAACCGCTCGGACCAGCCGACCCGCTTGCAGGTGCTGCCCCAACTGTGGGCGCGCAATGACTGGAGCTGGACCTTTGATGCGCCCAGGCCGCTGTTGACGTTGGACGCAGAGTCGGTGCTGGCGCGCCATCATGAACTGCCTGATCGTCAACTCAGCGCCTGGGGCCAGGATGGGGTGGAGTGGCTGTTCTGCGAGAACGAAAGCAACTATCCCAGGCTGCATGGGCAACCGGCGCCAGGCCCCTTCAAGGACGGGATCAATGATTACGTGGTCGAGGGTGTTCAAGCGGCGATTCGTCGTGACAGCGGCACCAAAGTCGCGGCGCGCTTCATTCTCGAGCTGGACGGCCTTGACAGTAAAACCCTCTACCTGCGTTTTGCTCCCGTCGACGCGCCGCAGATCAACACGCGCAAGCTGTTCGAACAGCGCCGCCAGGAGGCCGACGAGTTCTACGCCGCTTTGCAACACGGCATGGCCAGCGACGATGCGCGCAATGTGCAGCGCCAGGCGTTGGCCGGGCTGCTGTGGTCCAAGCAACTGTACTATTTCGACGTAAACCAATGGCTCGACGGCGACCCGGCGCAACCCGCGCCACCGCCCGAGCGCCTGCATATCCGCAACACTCATTGGCGACACCTGTCGAATTTCGACATTCTCTCCATGCCCGACACCTGGGAATACCCGTGGTATGCCTCGTGGGACCAGGGCTTCCAGGCGGTGGCCATGGCGCTGATCGATCCGGGATACGCCAAGCAACAGCTGTTGCTGCTGGTGAAAGACCGTTTCATGCACCCCAACGGCCAGTTGCCGGCCTATGAGTGGCGTTTTGACGACGCCAACCCGCCCGTACATGCCTGGGCCAGCTGGCGGGTGTATCAGCAGGACAAGACGCTGAACGGTGTAGGCGATATGGATTTCCTTGAGCGGATATTCCACAAGTTGCTGCTGAATTTTTCCTGGTGGGTGAACCGCAAGGATGCCGAGGGCCGCAACCTGTTCCAGGGCGGTTTCCTGGGCTTGGACAATATCGCCTTGTTCGACCGCTCGGCCGCGTTGCCGCCGGGTTACCAACTGGATCAGGCCGACGGTACGGCATGGGTCGCGGCCTATGCCCTGGACTTGATGCGCATCGGCCTGGAGCTGGCCAAGCGCAACGTCGTCTACGTCGACATCGCGGTGAAGTTTTTCGAGCACTTCCTGTACATCGCCGGCGCTATCAACCGCGTCGACGACAGTGCCGAAGGCCTTTGGGATGAGCAGGACCTGTTCTTCTACGATGTGCTGCACCGCCCCGACGGCCAGAACGAGCCGGTGCGCCTGCGCTCCATCGTCGGCCTGATGCCGCTGTTTGCCGTACTGGTGCTGGAACAGCACGAGCATGAACGTTTGGAAGGGTTGCGCGAGCGGCTCTTGGGTTTCATGCATCACCGGCCGGACTTGGCAAAGCTGGTCTCGCGCTGGAATGAGCCGGGGCAGGGCAATCGCCTGCTGCTGGCGCTGTTGCGCGGTGAGCGCACCAAAGACCTGCTGCGCCGCATGCTCGATGACAGCGAGTTTCTGGCGCCCTTTGGCGTGCGCTCCTTGTCCAAGGCCTTCGCCGAGCAACCCATGGCGTTGAAGATGAATGGCACCACGCTGAGTGCCTGCTATCAGCCAGGCGAATCCGACTCGCGCTTGTACGGCGGCAACTCCAACTGGCGCGGGCCGTTGTGGATGCCGGTGAACTATATGTTGATTGAGTCGCTGCGCGAGTTCCACCGTTACTACGCGGATAACTTCTCGGTGGAGTACCCGACGGGCAGTGGTTATCTGTCGTCGCTGGAGGAAGTAGCTGACAGCCTCAGTCAGCGGCTGACCCGGTTATTTCTAAGGGATGAAAATGGCCTGCGGCCGTCGATGGCGGGGTATGCGCAGTTGGAGGCGGATCCGGAGAGTCGTGATTTGGTGCTGTTCCATGAGTATTTCCATGGCGAGACCGGTCGTGGGCTGGGCGCGTCGCACCAGACCGGGTGGAGTGCGTTGGTGGCGTTGTTGTTGCAGCCGAAAATCTGAGTCACACCGCAGAATAAAAAGCGGGCTTGCTCGCGAATGCGGTGGGTCAGTCAACGAATATGTGACTGACCCACCGCATTCGCGAGCAAGCCCGCTCCCACAGGGATCCAGGGTTACCCGTGAATCAGGAAGGGAACAGCTCGCTCAGCTTCATCGCCAGCATCATGTCGCCTTCGGTGCGCAGCTTGCCGCCCATGAAGGCCTGCATGCCGTCGGTGGAGCCGTCGACGATGCCTTCCAGGGTTTCGCTGTCCATGACCAGGGTCACTTGGGCGTCCGGGTTTTCGCCTTCCTGCAGCTCGCAGGTCTTGTCTTTGACGACCAGGGAAAAGTTCTTGGTGTCGTCGATACGGAAACCGAACACCAGGTCCAGGCCGTCAGCGGCGGCTGGGTTGAACTTGGCTTTCATTGCTTCTACAGCTTTGGCTACGTCAGTCATGGTTTCGATCCTTTAGGGTAGAGTCCAGTGACCTTGGGGTCACGGTTGGCCGCAGTTCATCGGAAGGTGATGAGCTGCGGCGCCTTCAACAGTTGCAAGTGGGTATGGCTGTTGAAGGAAGCCAGTGTCACCTCGCGACCGCGGAATTTCAGCTGGTTGAGCGAGGTGTTAACAATTTGCCAGTTCAGTTCGAACGCCTGGGCGGCGGGCATTCGGGTAATCAGGTGGAGCAGGGCGGTGATGGTGCCGCCGGAGGTGAACACCGCGATCTTCTGCGTGTTGTCCGCCGCTTCAAGAATACGTTGCAGGCCGCCTTGGACACGCTCGACGAAACCCAACCAGCTTTCCAGTCCTGGCGTGTCATAGGTGCCGGCCAGCCAGCGTTCAATGATCAAGGCGAAGATGCGCTGGAATTCGCTGCGGTTCTGCGCGGCATTACGCAGGATCTCCAGGGCTTCGGGTTCGTGGCTGAGCAGGTCGGGGAGCAGGGCGCGGATGATCGCCTCGGCATCGAATTCGTTGAAAGCGCTGTCGACTTCCAATGCCGGTACCGGCAGGCCCAGGGCGCTGTATTGTTCGAAGGCGGCGGTGGCGGTGTGTTGCTGGCGGCGCAGGTCGCCGGCCACGCAGCGATCAAACACCAGGCCCATGTCCGCCAGGTGGCGACCGAGCACTTGCGCTTGCTCCACGCCGACGGGCGACAAGACGTCATAGTCGTCTGCACCGAAGGAGGCCTGGCCATGTCTAATCAGATAGATGCTGCCCACGTCCGTTTTCCCGGTACGTTGAAAGTCTGGCGAGGTTATGAGGATGCCTTCAAGCTGTCAATGAAAAAACATACGCTTGTTTTAAAAGCGCGTTGGAGGGCGCCTGGTGGCGGTTTGAGCACTGGCTCACGGCAAGCCCCGTCGGTATGCTGGCGTCATCCGCGCCTGGCGCACTGCACTTGTAAGGAGAACTATGGATTTTCTGGCCGAATACGCGAGCTTTCTGGCGAAGACCGTCACCCTGGTGGTCGCTATTCTGGTGGTACTGACCAGCTTCGCGGCGTTGCGCAGTAAAGGTCGTCGCAAATCCGCCGGCCAGTTGCAGGTCAGCAAGCTCAATGATTTCTACAAGGGCCTGCGTGAGCGCCTGGAGTCGAGCCTGCTCGACAAAGACCAGCTCAAGGCGTTGCGAAAATCCGAAGGCAAGGCTGAAAAGAAGAAAGGCAAACAGAAAGCCGAGGCCAAGCCGCGTGTGTTTGTGTTGGATTTCGACGGCGATATCAAGGCTTCGGCCACTGAGAGCCTGCGCCATGAAATCACCGCACTGCTGAGCCTGGCCACGCCAAAGGACGAAGTCGTACTGCGCCTGGAAAGCGGCGGCGGCATGGTCCACAGCTACGGCTTGGCGTCTTCGCAACTGGCGCGTATCCGTCAGGCGGGCGTACCGTTGACCGTGTGCATCGACAAGGTCGCAGCCAGCGGCGGTTACATGATGGCGTGCATTGGCGAGAAGATTATCAGTGCACCGTTTGCCATCCTCGGCTCCATTGGCGTGGTGGCGCAGTTGCCTAACGTCAACCGCCTGTTGAAAAAACACGACATCGACTTCGAAGTGCTGACCGCGGGTGAATACAAGCGCACCCTCACGGTGTTTGGCGAAAACACTGAGAAGGGTCGCGAGAAGTTCCAGGAAGACTTGGACATCACTCACCAATTGTTCAAGAATTTCGTCTCGCGTTATCGCCCGCAGTTGGCAATCGATGATGTTGCGACCGGAGAAGTGTGGCTGGGTGTTGCTGCGCTCGACAAGCAATTGGTCGATGAGCTGCAAGCCAGCGACGAATACCTGGCCACCAAGGCCAAGACCGCCGAGGTGTTCCACCTGCACTACGCCGAGCGCAAGAGCTTGCAGGAGCGGGTTGGCCTGGCGGCGAGTGGCTCGGTGGACCGGGTGCTGCTGACCTGGTGGAGCCGGTTGATCCAGCAGCGGTTTTGGTAACTCGATTCTGAGTGTTTAGTTGAACCCATCGTGGGAGCGAGCAAGCCCGTTCCCACATTGGTTTGGCGGTGACGGTTAAGGCTCGAGTACGACCTTGAGGGACTTGTCGCCACGCTCCATCACTGCGAACGCTTCCTTGAAGTCTGCCAGGGCGAACTTGTGGGTGACCACGCCGCGCATGTCGATCTTGCGGTTGCCGATGAAGTCGATGGCGCGTGGGTACATGTAGGGCCCCAGGTGCGAGCCGAGCACGTCCAGTTCCTTGCGGTCGCCGATGATCGACCAATCCACCGTCGCCTCGTCATTGAATACGCTGAACTCAACGAAACGCCCCAGCTTGCGCAGCATCGCCAGGCCCTGGTTGACCGCTTTGTGATGGCCGGTGGCTTCGATATAGATGTCGCAGCCGTAGCCGTCGGTGATTTCACGGATCTTCGCCAGCACGTCAACGTCCGCCGGGTTCCACACTTCGTCCGCGCCCATGCGCAGGGCGAGCGCGGTGCGTTCGGGTTTCATGTCCAGCACGATAAGTTTTTTCGGATTACGCATGCGCACTGCGCCGATGATGCCCAACCCCAGCGTACCAGCGCCAGCGACTACCACCACGTCATCGAAGTCGACATTGGCGCGCTCGGCGGCATGCAGCGAGCAGGCGAGGGGTTCGATCAAGATGGCTTCGTCCGGAGCGATGGCGTCCGGGACTTTGTGGATAATGCCTTCCTTGGTGAAAATCATGTACTGGGCCATGGCGCCCTGCACATTGTTCTGGAAGCCATAGAGGTCGTGTTTCTGGCACATCCAGTACTGGCCGTGATTGCAGAAGCGGCAGCCCCAGCACGGTACGATCTGCTCGGAAATGACCCGATCACCGACCTTCACGCCGCGTTTTTCCGCGTAGGGGCCCAGGGCGACCACACGGCACACAAATTCGTGGCCCGGGATCATCGGCGGTTTCACATAGCGCGGCTGCTCGGCATCGCCCCAGAACGAGGGCGCGCCGCGATAGGTCTTGATATCGCCCATGCAGATGCCGCACAGCTCGACCTTGGTGAGGATTTCCTCAGGGCCGGGCACAGGGACATCGACGGTTTCCAGACGATAATCTTCCGGGCCATAACAGACCACTGCCTGCATGGTTTTCGGGATGATCGGCAGTAGTTGTTCTTGCGAACGTTCGGTAACGGTGGACATGGCGGGCCTCGGGGCAAAAGTGAACTCATCGCTCCCGTGCGGAAACGGGAGCGATCACCGGCAATGGTTTATTTGGCGCCGCTGACTTGCTTGTACAGCGCGTCGGCGTTGGCGTTGGTCACGGGCACCCAGGGCAGGATGTAGTTCTTCGCGGTGCCATCGGCCCATTTCACGTCTTTGGCGTAGCGCTCCCAGATCACCGATTGTGGTGTGTAGTCCTTGCCGGCGAGTGCACGCAGGGCCACGTCCAGTGCGCCTTGGGATTGGGCCTGGGCATCCTGCAGGAAGGTGGTGACTTCGTCTTTTTTCGCCGCCTGGATCGCATCTGGCATGCCGTCGATGGAGGTGACCGGTACGTCCTTGGAGGTCAGGCCGTGGGATTTCAGTGCCTGTACTGCGCCTAGGGCCATGTCATCGTTTTGCGCGATCACGCCGTTGATGCCTTTGGGGTGGGCGTTCAGCCAGTCTTCAGTGAGTGTCATGGCCTGGGCGCGGTCCCAGTTGGCGGTCTTTTTCTCGATGATCTTGATGTCCGGGTGCTTGCCCAGCACTTCCAGTTCGCCCTTTTCCCGATCGATCTGCGCCGACTGGCCGATCGGGCCCTGAATGATCACCACATTTCCCTTGCCGTTGAGCTTGTCGACCATGGCTTGGGCCTGCAAGCGGCCGCCTTCCACATCGTCGTTGCCCACATAGGGTACGGAGGCATCGGCTACTTTCGTATTGGAGGCGATGACCACCACGTCGTTGCTCATGGCTTGCTTGACGGTGCCCACGCCGGCCTTGGTGTCGATGGGCACGAACAGGATGGCGTCGTAGCGCTGGGTCACCATGTTTTCGATCTGGTTGTTCTGGGTCAGTGCGTCGTAGTTGCCGTCGAATACGGTCAGTTGAACGGTGCCGTCTTTGACGGCGGGGTGTTCCTTGAGCTCGCGTACCCAGTTCTGCATGAACTGGCCCTTGAGGCCGTAGACCGCGGCACCGACCTTGTAGGTCTTGGCGTCGGCGGCCAGGGCGAGGCTGCTGGCGAGGAGGGTGAGGGCCGCTGCGGCGGCGATGGTCGAACCAGGTTTCATGATGAGCACCTATTTATTGTTGTGGTCAGTCGTTCATGCATTGCCTTGTTGTGATCATATGTTTAGCAAATGAGAATCTGATCAGTCAAATTTTTTCGCATAAAACCTGAAAATAGGCCGCATATTGCAAATCGTTGGATTTTTATGAGGCAATTACCTTATTTTTAATATTTTAACGTGATATTAATTTCAATTGATGATCATATGATCGTATTGATTTGGCAGGTTTTACAGATCTTGTAATAGTTTGGGTTGTGGGGAGGTTCGGATTCGCCTGTACGATTCAGATCCTTTTGTCATTGCAGGATTTGCATGAACACCCTCTCGGAGCCTCCCAGTCGTCTTTCCCCAAGACAACCGCTGCTGCTGTTCCCGCTGAAGCACCCCGTATTCCGACTGCTAGTCTTGTCCCGGGCCCCTGACCCTGCCTTGCCGTGTCTGGCATTCTGAAATTCGATTGAAGAGGCTTTATAGATGGAATGGTTAGCGGATCCAACGGCCTGGCTCGGCCTGTTGACCTTGATTGTGCTGGAACTGGTACTGGGCATCGACAACCTAGTGTTTATTGCGATCCTGGCGGACAAGCTGCCGCCGGAGCAGCGTGACCGTGCGCGCTTGATCGGTTTGTCCCTGGCGCTGCTGATGCGCCTGGGCCTGTTGGCGAGTATTTCCTGGTTGGTGACCCTCACCCAGCCACTGTTCGAGGTGTTCGACAAGAGCTTCTCCGGCCGTGACCTGATCATGCTGTTTGGTGGTGTGTTCCTGCTGTTCAAGGCCACCATGGAATTGCACGAGCGCCTGGAGGGTCATGTCGCACAGCGAGCCGGCAACGTCGCCTACGCGATGTTCTGGCCCATCGTGGCGCAGATCGTGGTGCTTGATGCGGTGTTCTCCCTGGATGCGGTGATTACCGCCGTGGGCATGGTGGACGAGCTGGCGGTGATGATGATCGCGGTGATCGTGTCCATCGGCCTGATGATCGTGGCGAGCAAGCCGTTGACCCGCTTTGTCAATGCGCACCCGACCGTGATCATGCTGTGCCTCGGCTTCTTGATGATGATCGGTTTCGCCCTGACCGCCGAAGGCCTGGGCTTCCATATTCCCAAGGGCTACCTGTACGCGGCCATTGGTTTCTCGATCCTGATCGAAGTGTTCAACCAGATTGCCCGCGCCCGTCGCAAGAAGTCGGCGCAAGGTGTGCTGCCGGTGCGCGAGCGTACCGCTCACGCGGTGATGCGTTTGCTCGGCGGCCGCAGCCTGGCGGTGGAAGAGGTGGGCGAAGACGTGGCCGATTTGCTCGGCGAGTCGGATGCGACGCAAGGTCCGCTGTTTGGCCGACGTGAACGCGTGATGATCAGTGGCGTGCTGCAACTGGCCGAACGGCCAATTCGTAAACTGATGACGCCGCGGGCCAAGGTTGACTGTATCGATCTGTCGGACGATCCCGACACTATTCGCCTAAAATTGATGCATTCGTCCTACTCGCGTTTGCCGTTGATTCGCAACGGTGCCGTCGATGAGCCCCTAGGCTTTGTGCACAAGAAGGAGCTACTCAAGGAGTACCTGGCCGGCAACGAGCCTAACCTGGAGCATTTGGCGCGCCGGGCAATCAACTTGCTGGAGAGTTTTTCGATCCTCAACGCCCTGGAGCAGATGCGTCAGGAGTCGACCCACATCGCTTTTGTGATCAACGAATTCGGTGATTTCGTGGGCGTGTTGAGCATGACCGACATTCTTGAATCGATTGCCGGTGAGTTGCCGGATGCCAGTGAGGTCGAGGGGCCGGATATCGTCGAGGAGGGCGATGGTTTCCGCGCCAATGGTGCGTTGAACCTCAATCTGGTTAGTCAGCGCACAGGCTTCAAGGCTGCTGCGACCGAGGACTATCAGACGTTGGCCGGCCTGGTGATGAGCCTGCTGGACCGTTTGCCGGTGGTGGGCGATAGCCTGGAGCATGAAGGCTGGCGCTTGACGGTGGCGGCGGTGGAGGAGCGGCGGGTGACGCAGGTGGTTTTGCGACCTTGCGCTGGTCATAACGTTTGAACGTATCTGTCACAAACCGCACCTGTTCTTGCTCAGGACCGAAACCTTTGAACATCTCCATCAAGGTTCCGTTGAGGTAGATCAGCAACGTTGGGGTGCCGGTTACGCTTGGGTGCCTCGGCGTTTCCGAGCAATTAAGCACCATGCTCACTATCCAGGGGTGTCTTGAGGCAATCAGTTCGAACAAGGGGTCTGCGCTCACGCAGGCGCGACAGTGTTTGGAAATAAACAGAATGAACACTGGCCTTGGCGTATTCAGCACCCTTTGAAAGTGTTTGGCATCAGAAATTTTTTGCGTAGCAATCCCCATAATGATCTCCCGGGCAGCGCTGGTTTTTGCCAACGCTAAGCCCGGCAATCACCCTCGTCTACTGTCAACCTTCACAGGTCCTCCTTACGCTCCACGCGTTCCCGCGCCTTGCGCGCCTGGCTCGCGCATTTCTTGTATTCCAAGTTGTCCCTGGAGGCCTTCGCTTCGCGATAGCCGTGGTGATTCTGGCTCGTGTAGTGGGTGCTCAAGGCTTCGTTGAGCTTGCGCAGTTCTTCCTTGCAGTCACGACGATCTTTGCTGGCGCAGGCGCCGGTGGTCACCAGGAAGGCCAGCAGAAACAGGCTGAGACGTAGCTTCATCAGGGCGGGGTCCTTATCGACATGAATGTGCCAAGGCTAGCCCAGGGCAAGGATTTTTCAATGGTGGGCGTGCACTGCACGGGTGCGCGGTAACACTGTTATGGCGCACCCCAGTGGGGCCGATCACCGTTGTGTGGGGCCTTGGGTAGCAGGGGCATTTCAGGTGATGGCGCAACGCCTCGTCGCGAAAAAGATTCATCCAGCTGATTCATAACGAATTTATTCCAATCATATTTTTCTGTTACCACGTGTGGCACACTTTCTGCTGTTTATTCCGTTGTTACATACTACGTTCCGGTATAGCGGAATACACATTTCTTGGAGTGCTTGTCATGCATCACCGACCTTCCGTGTTTAAAGCGTGTGTTTTTCTCTTCGTCGCATCGGCGTCCCTCGCCAGCCTTGTGCAAGCGGCGGACAGCAAGCTCGATAACGTGCTCAAGCGTGGGCACCTGATCGTGGGTACAGGCAGTACCAATGCGCCGTGGCACTTCCAGGGAGCGGATGGCAAGTTGCAGGGGTTTGATATCGACATCGGCCGCATCGTGGCCAAGGGCTTGTTCAACGACCCAAGCAAGGTCGAGTTTGTGGTGCAGTCGTCCGACGCACGCATTCCCAACCTGCTGACAGACAAGGTCGACATGAGTTGTCAGTTCATTACCGTCACCGCCAGCCGCGCGCAGCAAGTCGCTTTTACCCTGCCGTACTACCGCGAAGGCGTGGGCCTGCTGCTGCCGAACAACAGCAAGTACAAAGAGATTGAAGACCTGCAGGCGGGCGGCGATGGCGTGACTGTGGCCGTGCTGCAAAACGTGTACGCCGAAGAGCTGGTGCATCAGGCTTTGCCCAAGGCCAAGGTCGACCAGTACGACAGCGTCGACCTGATGTACCAGGCCGTGAACTCCGGCCGCGCCGACGCCGCCGCCACCGACCAGTCCTCGGTCAAATACCTGATGGTGCAGAACCCCGGCCGCTACCGCAGCCCGGCCTACGCCTGGAGCCCGCAGACCTATGCGTGCGCCGTCAAGCGTGGCGATCAGGATTGGCTGAACTTCGTCAACACCGCGTTGCATGAAGCCATGACCGGTGTGGAATTCCCCACCTACAAGGCCTCTTTCAAGCAGTGGTTCGGCGTTGATCTGCCGGAGCCGGCGATCGGCTTCCCGGTTGAGTTCAAGTAATTCATGAAAGCCGGGGCGCCGCGAACGGCGCCCCCATTCAGGTACTGTCGACCATGAACTATCAGTTGAACTTTGCTGCCGTCTGGCGCGATTTCGACACCTTGCTGTTGGGGCTCGGCCTGGGCCTGCAACTGGCATTGCTGTCGATCGCCATCGGCTGCGTGATTGGCCTGCTGATGGCGTTTGCCATGCTGTCCAGGCACCGCGCGCTGCGAATCTTCGCCTCGGTGTATGTGACGGTGGTGCGTAATACGCCGATCCTGGTACTGATCCTGTTGATCTACTTCGCCTTGCCCAGCCTGGGTATCCGCCTGGACAAGATCCCCTCGTTCATCATCACCTTGTCGCTTTACGCCGGTGCCTATCTGACCGAAGTGTTCCGCGCCGGGCTGTTGAACATTCCCAAGGGCCTGCGTGAAGCCGGCTTGGCCATTGGCCTGGGAGAGTGGCGTATCCGCGCCTACATCACCGTGCCGGTGATGCTGCGCAACGTGCTGCCTGCGCTGTCGAACAACTTCATTTCGCTGTTCAAGGACACCTCGCTCGCCGCCGCCATCGCGGTGCCGGAGCTGACCTATTACGCCCGCAAGATCAACGTCGAAAGCTACCGGGTAATTGAAACCTGGATGGTCACGACCGCGCTCTACGTGGCTGCCTGTTACCTCATCGCCATGCTGCTCCGTTACCTGGAACAGCGCCTGGCGATCCGTCGTTAAGCGAGGTTTCCATGTACGAATCCCCAAGCTGGCTGCATGAGTTGTGGATCGCCCGGGAGACGCTCTGGGCGGGCTTCCAGGCTAGCGTGTATGTCTCGGCGCTGGCCATTATCTTTGGCACCCTGATCGGCATCGTCGCCGGGTTGATCCTCACCTACGGCAAATTCTGGATGCGTGCGCCGTTTCGGCTGTATGTCGACTTGATCCGTGGCACACCGGTATTTGTACTGGTACTGGCGTGTTTCTACATGCTGCCGGCACTCGGCTGGCAAATCAGCGCGTTTGAGGCCGGCGCGGTCGGGCTGACGTTGTTCTGCGGCTCCCACGTCTCGGAAATCGTGCGCGGCGCGCTGCAAGCCATTCCCCGTGGGCAACTGGAAGCGGGCAGGGCGATTGGCCTGACGTTCTACCAGTCCCTGGGCTACGTGCTGTTGCCCCAGGCGCTGCGCCAGATCCTGCCGACTTGGGTCAACTCCTCGACGGAAATCGTCAAAGCCTCGACCTTGCTCTCGGTGATCGGCGTGGCCGAGCTGCTGCTGAGCACCCAGCAAGTGATCGCACGCACTTTCATGACCCTGGAGTTCTACCTGTTCGCCGGGTTTCTGTTCTTTGTCATCAACTACGCCATCGAATTATTCGGTCGCTACATTGAAAAGCGGGTGGCCTTGCCATGAACCAACCTCAAACAACCCAACCGCTGCTGAACATTCGCGGTCTGCGCAAACAATACGGCGAAGTCGAAGTGCTCAAGGGCGTCGACCTCTCCATGCAGCGCGGCAATGTGGTGACCTTGATCGGCTCCAGCGGCTCGGGCAAGACCACGCTGTTGCGCTGCGTCAACCTGCTCGAAGAGTTCCAGGGCGGCCAGATCAGCCTCGATGGCGAGTCCATCGGCTACAGCGAGATTGCCGGCAAGCGCGTACGTCATCCTGAACGGGTGATCGCCCAGCACCGTGCGATGACCGGCATGGCGTTCCAGCAATTCAACCTTTTCCCACATTTGACTGCGTTGCAGAACGTTACCCTTGGCCTGCTCAAGGTCAAGAAAATGGGCAAGGACGAAGCCGTCGCGCTGGCGGAAAAATGGCTGGACCGCGTAGGGCTTTTAGAGCGTCGCAACCACTTTCCCGGCCAGCTTTCCGGTGGACAGCAACAACGTGTGGCCATTGCCCGCGCGATTGCCATGAACCCGAGCCTGATGCTGTTCGACGAAGTCACCTCGGCCCTCGACCCCGAGTTGGTGGGCGAAGTGCTCAGCGTGATCAAGGGCCTGGCGGAAGAGGGCATGACCATGTTGTTGGTTACCCACGAGATGCGCTTTGCCTATGAAGTCTCGGACAAAATCGTTTTCATGAACCAGGGCCGCATTGAAGAGCAGGGCACCTCGAAGGACATCTTCGAACGCCCGCAATCGCCGCGCCTGGCGGAATTTCTCAAGAACATTCGTTTTTAATCAGGAGCCTATTTTTATGAGCATCACTCGTTACGGTGCCGGTAGCACAGCCGGAGGTGGCCAGCCACGTCCTTTCGCCCGCGCGGTGGAAGCGGACGGCTGGCTGTACGTCTCGGGCCAAGTGCCTGCGGTGGACGGCGAAATCATCACCGGCGGGATTATCGAGCAAACCCGCCAGACGATGCGCAACGTGGTGGCGATCCTCGAAGAAGCCGGCTATGAGCTCAAAGACGTCGTGCGCGTCGGCGTATGGCTGGAAGACCCCCGGGACTTCTGGAGTTTCAACAAGGTATTCGGCGAATACTTCACCCCGGAACACGCCCCGGCACGTGCCTGTGTGCAGGCGAACATGATGGTCGATTGCAAGGTCGAGATTGATTGCGTGGCCTACAAGAAAAAAGGCTAAATGCCCCTCAATCTTGAGGCCACTGGAGATCAGCTGTGGGAGCTGGCTTGCCTGCGATGACGGAGTGTCAGCCAGCCCATCCGCCAATGACCCACCGCCATCGCAGGCAAGCCCGCTCCCACAGGGGATCGCGGTGCAGCACACACCTTTGACCGGACCGGAACCGCCATGACCGAAGACACCATCAAACGCCGCGCCAAGGGCCTGGACCGTGCATTCGATATCCTCGATTTCCTCAAGGAAATCGGCCAACCCCTGCGCCCGAATGATATTGCCAGCGGCATCGGCAGCCCCAAATCCACCGTCTACGAATTGGTCGCGTCCTTGCTCGAACGACGCATCCTCGAAACGGTGGGCAAGGACGGTCACGTCTACCTCGGCCGCCAACTGTACTTTCTCGGCCAGGCGCACCTGCGCCATTTCGACCTGACCCGCGAGGCCGACCACGCCTTGCAGGAAATCGTCAGCCGAACCCACGAAACCGCGCAGATGTGCCTGCTCAACGGGCGCAAATACACGGTGGCGCTGATGCGCGAAGGCGAGCGGCATTTCCGGATTTCCTCGGACATCGGCGAAAACGCACCGATCCCCTGGACCGCCTCCGGACGCCTGCTGCTGGGGCACTTGAGCGATCAGCAGATCATTGATCTGATCGATCCCGACGACTTCATCCTGCCGGATGGCGAGCGCCTATCGCTGGAGACCTTCCTGGCGCAAATCCGTCAGGCCACCCTTGATGGCTTCTTTTCCTTCGACAGTGTGGCCGACACCTTTACCCATTGCTTTGCCGCCCCGGTACGGGACGCCCAAGGCATCAGCATTGCGACCCTGTGCATCGTCGCCCCACGCGCCGACGCGCTCAAAAACTACAACGACTATCGCCGGGTGTTGATCGACAGCGCCAACCACCTGGCCCGGCGCATCAACGAATAGGAGTTTTCCATGTCTGCCATCAATGCCGTTGAAAAGGGCGCGGCTGCTGCCGGTGCCCACCTGGTTCGTGACGTCAGCCTGCCCGCCCTGGTGCTGCACCGTGACGCCCTGGAGCACAACATCCGCTGGATGCAGGACTTTGTCAGCAAGAGCGGCGCCGAACTCGCGCCCCATGGCAAGACCAGCATGATGCCGGCACTGTTCCAGCGCCAGATCGCAGCGGGTGCATGGGGCATCACCCTGGCCAACGCCGTACAGGTCCGTGCTGCTTATGCCGGCGGCGTGCGCCGTGTGTTGATGGCCAACCAACTGGTGGGCGCGCCAAATATGGCGTTGATCGCTGACCTGTTGGCCGACAAGGATTTCGACTTCCACTGCATGGTCGACCACCCGGATAACGTCGCCGACCTCGGCCTGTTTTTCGCCGCTCGCGGTTTGCGCCTCAACGTGATGATCGAATACGGCGTGGTCGGTGGCCGCTGCGGTTGCCGTAGCGAGCAGGAGGTCCGTGATCTGGCCAAGGCGATCAAGGCCCAGCCTGCCCTGGCCCTTACCGGTATCGAAGGCTATGAAGGCGTGATCCATGGCGAGCACGCCATCAGCGGCATCCGTGAGTTCGCCGCCAGCCTGGTGCGCTTGGCAGTTGACCTGCAGAACAACGGCTCTTTCGACCTGCCCAAGCCCATCGTCACCGCGTCGGGGTCCGCCTGGTATGACTTGATCGCCGAGTCTTTCGAGGCGCAAAACGCCGCCGGCCGCTTCCTCAGCGTGCTGCGCCCGGGCAGCTACGTGGCCCACGACCACGGCATCTACAAAGAGGCGCAATGCTGCGTGCTTGACCGCCGTAGCGACCTCAGCGAAGGCCTGCGCCCGGCGCTGGAAGTCTGGGCGCATGTGCAGTCTATGCCTGAGCCCGGTTTTGCGGTGATCGCCCTGGGCAAGCGTGACGTCGCCTATGACGCCGGTTTGCCGGTGCCGCTCAAGCGCTACAAGGCCGGTATTGTTCCGGCGGAAGGCGATGATGTGGGCGCGTGCAAGGTCACGGCAGTGATGGATCAGCATGCATTCATGACCGTCGCCGCGGGGGTGGAGTTGCGTATTGGCGACATCATCTCGTTCGGCACTTCCCACCCTTGCCTGACCTTTGACAAGTGGCAAGTGGGTTGCCTGGTGGATGAGCAGTTGCAGGTGATTGAGTCTTTGCATACCTGCTTCTAGACCGTGTCGCTCCCTTCGCGAGCAAGCCCACCCCCACATTGACCGCATTTTATCTGTAGGCATGCAGTCAACTGGGAGCGGGCTTGCTCGCGAAGGGGCCATCAGCCCACTCGAGAGATATGCCATGCCCTCCCAGCCCCACATCGCCCTCATCGGCGAATGCATGATCGAACTGCAACACCGCGCCGACGGCAGCCTGCACCAGAGCTTCGGCGGCGACACCCTTAACGCGGCGGTCTACCTGCGCCGTGAACTGGGCGACACCGCTCACGTCGACTACGTTACCGCACTGGGCGATGACAGCTTCAGTGACGCCATGTGCCAACAGTGGGCGCAAGAAGGCTTGGGCCTGGGCAGGGTCCAGCGCCTGCCCGGGCGTTTGCCAGGCTTGTATTGCATCCAGACCGATGCCAATGGCGAGCGTAAATTCCTCTATTGGCGTAACGAAGCCGCCGTGCGCGAGTGCTTCACTACGCCTGCGGCCGAGCCGATCCTGGCCGCCTTGCCGGACTACGACGTGGTGTATCTGAGCGGCATTACCCTGGCCGTACTGGGTGAAATCGGCCGTGAGCGTTTGCTGCCAACCTTGAGCGAAACCCGTCGACGCGGGGGTAAGGTGGTATTCGACAACAACTACCGACCGCGCTTGTGGGCCAGTGTCGAGGCGGCACGGGCGGCGTATCACCAGGTGTTGGCCGAGGTGGATATTGCCTTGTTGACCGAGGATGACGAGCGCGCGTTGTTTGGTTATGCCGACAGTGAGCAGGTATTCGCAGCGTATCCGGGGATTGCTGAGGTGGTGCTCAAGCGCGGTGCGCACGCGTGTTTGATCCGTTGTGCAGGGGAGCGCTTCGCAGTGCCCGCGCTGAAGGTGGAGAAGGTGGTGGATACGACGGCGGCGGGGGATTCGTTCAGTGCGGCGTATTTGGCTGGTCGGCTCAAGGGGGGCTCACCCGAAGAGGCCGCCTTGGCTGGGCATCGGTTGGCGAGTCGGGTGATCCAGGTGTCGGGAGCTTTGATTCCCGGGTGAATGGCCGCCTGCGGCGGTTCGGGAGCAAGCCCCACAGTTGACTGCATTCCTTCAGATGACATGCGGTCAACTGTGGGGCTTGCTCGCGAAAGCGGTCCAAAGCCAACCCCTTAGTCCCGGTAAAACACCTGTACCAAGTGATACCCAAACTTACTCTTGATCGGCCCGTGAACCACCTTCACCGGCTTCTTGAAAATCACCGCATCAATCGGCCCGACCATCTGCCCAGGCCGCACTTCACCCAGATCGCCGCCACGCTTGCCAGACGGGCAGGTGGAGTACTTCTTGGCCAGCACGTCAAACGCCTCGCCCTTGGCAATGCGCTGCTTGAGTTGTTCGGCTTCTTCGCTGGTTTTCACCAGGATATGACGGACTTGGGCTTTCATTGATCTCTACCAGGTGTGCGACGGCGCGCGATTATGCCTGAACTCATTCGTCCACGCTGATCATGCTGCGGATTGTCGTGGCCAGCAGGTCGATGGAAAACGGTTTGGCAACCATGTTCATGCCGTCTTCCAGAAAGCCCTGGCGCTCAGCGGCTTTCTCGGCGTACCCGGTCATGAACAGGACCTTGAGACCGGGCCGCTGCTGACGGGCAATTTCCGCCAACTGCCGGCCGTTCATGCCCGGCAGGCCGACATCGGTGACCAGCAAATCTACGCGCAGGTCCGACTCCAGCAGCGGCAGTGCAGCCCGTGCGTCCGCCGCCTGATGCGCGGTGTAGCCCAGTTCATCGAGCACATTGACCACCAGCATGCGCACCGCCGGGTCGTCCTCGACCACCACCACCGCCTCACCCGCCAGCGCCAACGGGGCTTCGCTCAGGTGCGGCGGCTGGCTGCTTTCCAGCGACGTACCGTACAGGCGCGGCAGGTACAGGCGCACACACGTGCCCTGGCCCGGTTCGCTTTGAATGGTCACGTGTCCGCCGGACTGCTGGGCAAACCCGTAGATCATCGACAGCCCCAGGCCGGTGCCCTGGCCGATGGGTTTAGTGGTGAAGAACGGGTCGAACGCCTTGGCCAGGATCTTCGGCGCCATGCCCGTGCCGTTGTCGCACACGCCCAGCATCACGTAGTCGCCAGCCTTGACCGGTTCAAGGGTGGTGATGTCGGAGCCGTCCAGGTAACTGTTGGCGGTTTCAATCAGGATTTCACCGCCATCGTGCATGGCATCGCGGGCGTTGATTACCAAATTGAGCAAAGCGTTTTCCAGTTGGCTGGCATCGGTGTTCACCGGCCAGATGTCATGGCCGAGTTGCACTTTGAGCGAGATATGCGCGCCCGTGGTACGCCGGAACAAATCTTCCAGAGACGTCACCAATTGGTTCGGGTTCAGCGGGCGTCGGTCCAGTGACTGGCGGCGTGAGAACGCCAGCAAGCGGTGGGTGAGGGCGGCCGCACGATGGGCGGACGACACGGCGGCATCGGTAAAACGCCCGATCTCATCACTGCGCCCGGCGGTGATATAGCGCTGCATCAGGTCCAGGCTGCCGATGATACCGGTGAGCATGTTGTTGAAGTCATGGGCGATACCGCCGGTGAGTTGGCCGACCGCTTCCATTTTCTGCGCATGGCGCAGGGCGTCTTCGGCGCGCTCACGCTCGTACATTTCGTTTTGCAGGCGCTGGTTGGACTCGGCCAGCGCCTGGGTGCGCTGGGCCACGCGTTCCTCAAGGTTTTCGTTGAGGTGGCGCAGGGCCTGTTCGGTGTGCTTGCGCTCGGTGAGGTCCAATGCGGCACCGAGGAACCGCGCCGGGCGGCCTTGATGGTCCTTGTAGCAACGGCCCCGGGCAAACACCCAGCGCACGTTGCCATCGGCCTGCAGCAGGCGGTATTCCTCAGCGTATTCGGTGCCGAAGGTGATGCAGTGTTTGATGCTGCGCGTCACCGTGCCACGGTCTTCGGGGTGTACGCCTTGCAGGTACTCGCTGATCGGCAGCAGGCCTGCATCGCTGGGGTCGACGCCGTGCAGGTAGGCGAAATGCGCGTCGGCAATAAAACGGTCTTCGCCGATATCCCAGTCCCAGGTGCCTACGGCGTCAGTGGCCGCCAGGGCAAGTTGCAGGCGTTGTTCCGTGTTGTGCTGGGCCCGGCGGCGTTCGTTGGTTTCGATGGCGGTGACCAGGATGCCAGCCACGTTGGCGCTTTCATCGCGGACCGGGCTGTAGGTCAGGTCCAGCCAGATCTCGGCGTCGCGATTATTGCGTTGCAGCACGAAGCGCTGCTCGCTGAACGTGCGCACCTCGCCGCTGAGCACAGCGTCGTAGACCGGCGCGGCAAAACTTTCCAGCTCCGGCCAAGTCTGGTGCGCGGGTTTGCCCATGGCTTCGGGGTGTTTGTTACCCGCCAGCAGTGCGAAGCCGTCGTTATAGAGTTGCGTGAGTTGGCTGCCCCACAACAGCAGCATCGGCATCGGCGAGTGCACGACGATATCCACGGCAGTGCGCAGGCTTTGTGGCCAATCATTGGCCTCACCGAGTGGGCTTTGCGCCCAGTCCAGCCGCGCAATTAAAGCGGCGGCTTCGCTACCGGTGGATGTTCCCTTCATGTAAAAACCCTGAGCGTAACGCTTTGAAAGATGACAACACCCATTATCCCGTGACGTGGGAATGAGTGACTACCCCCGAAAAATAGCATGCATTCAGGGTTTGTCTTCAAATCAGTGCGCCGGGGCTGAAACCTTTCATCCTTCAGCCAGTTCAGGGCGATTGCGAAACTGCTCCAGCGCCTGCGGGTTCGCCAGGGCGTCGGTGTTCTTCACGGGCTCGCCGTGCACCACATTGCGCACCGCCAATTCAACGATCTTTCCGCTGATGGTGCGGGGGATATCGGTGACAGCGAGGATCTTCGCCGGTACATGGCGTGGTGTGGTGTTGGCGCGGATCACCTGGCGAATGTGTTGCTCCAGGGCTGCGTCCAGGTCGACATCGTCGTTGAGGCGCACGAACAGCACCACACGAACGTCTTCCTGCCAGCGTTGGCCAATCGCCAGGCTTTCCAGCACCTGTGGGACTTTTTCCACCTGGCGATAAATCTCTGCCGTGCCGATGCGTACGCCGCCCGGGTTGAGCACGGCGTCGGAACGCCCGTGAATCAGCAAGCTGCCATTGGGCCGCTGTTCGGCGTAGTCACCCTGGGCCCATACGCCGGGGAACTGGCTGAAATACGAGGCGCGCAGTTTATGGCGCTCCGGGTCGTTCCACAGGCCGATCGGCATGGCCGGGAAATGCCGGGTGCACACCAGTTCGCCTTTTTCGCCGATCAGTGGCTGGCCCTGGTCGTTCCACACTTCAATGGCCATTGCCAGGCTCTTGCACTGCATTTCGCCGCGCCGCACCGGCAACACTGGGTTGCCGATCACAAAACAGGAGACGATATCGGTGCCGCCGGACATGGAGGACAGGCACAACTCGCGCTTGATCTCGCGATACACGTAGTCGTAGCTCTGCGGCGACAACGGTGAACCTGTTGAAATCAGGCCTTTGAGGCTGCTCAGGTCGTGGGTCATGCGCGGTTGCAGGCCGGACTTTTCCAGCGTGGCAAGAAACTTGGGGCTGGTGCCGAACACGCTGATCTTTTCCGCGTCGATCAGGTCGATCAGCCGCTCGGGGCCCGGGTGAAACGGCGAACCGTCATACAGCACCGCCGTGGCGCCGATGGCCAGCACCGACACCAGCCAGTTCCACATCATCCAGCCGCAGGTGGTGTAGTAGAACAGGCAGTCCTCGCGCGACAGGTCGGCGTGCAGGCCGTGTTCCTTGAGGTGGGTGAGCAGCACGCCGCCGGTCCCATGGATGATGCATTTAGGGATACCGGTGGTGCCGCTGGAATAGAGGATGTACAGCGGATGATCGAACGGTACGGCGACGAATTCCGGCTCGCCACCGGCTTGGTAGGCGTCCTGCCACAGGGAGATGCTGGCGTGGGTGCGGTAGTCCTCGACCCGCGCCTGGGGCCGTGCATAAGGCACGATGATCAACTGTTCCAGGGACGGCAGGCGCTCGAGGATTTCATTGAGCTTGGCGGTCTGGTCGATGTGCTTACCGGCATAGCGGTAACCGGCGCAGGTGATCAGCACTTTGGGTTCGATCTGGCCGAAACGGTCGATCACGCCCTGGGTGCCAAAGTCGGGCGATGAGCACGACCAGATCGCGCCCATACTGGTGGTCGCGAGCATGCCCACTAGGGTTTGCCAGGTGTTGGGCATGCACGCGGCAACCCGGTCGCCCTGGGTGACGCCGGCAGCGCGCAGGCTTTTTTGCAGGCCGGCGACATGGGCAGCCAGTTCGGCGTAGGTCAATTGCTCGCGTTTGCCGTCTTCGCCGATGGCAACCACCGCCGGGTGGTCGTCGCGGCGGCGCAGCAGGTGCTCGGCGAAATTCAGCGTGGCGCCGGGGAACCAGTGGGCACTGGGCATCTCGGTGTCTTCGATCAGCACGGCCGTGGGCGGACTGCGAAATTGCACGTCGAAGAACGCCACGATCGCCCGCCAGAAATCCGGGCGCTGGTCGATGCTCCACTGGTGCAGGTCCGGGTAGTCGCTGAGCTGCACGCAGTAGTGGTCGTTGAGGTAGCGGCGGAACTGGTCCATGCGCGTGTTGGCGATGCGTGCCGGGGAGGGTTGCCAGAGGATGTCGGACATAAAGCTGCCTCTTATTCTTTGAACGAAAGCAGGTCAACACTGTGGGAGCAGGTAAGCCAGCTCCCACCTTTGATCGCTGTTAGCTGGAATTACTGTGCCAGCCAACCGCCATCCATATTCCACGCCGCACCGCGCACCTGGCTACCCGCCTCGCTGCACAAAAACAGCACCAACTCACCCAGCTGCGGCGGCGTGACAAACGCCAGTGACGGCTGCTTCTGTGCCAGCAAATCATGCTGCGCCTGCTGCGGGTCCACGCCATTGGCGGCGCGATCATCAATCTGCTTCTGCACCAGCGGCGTCAGCACCCAGCCAGGGCAGATGGCGTTGCAAGTGACGTTGCTGGTTGCCGTTTCCAGGCCCACTACTTTGGTCAGTCCGATCACGCCGTGCTTGGCCGCCACATACGCCGCCTTGCCCACGGAACCGACTTGCCCATGCACCGACGCGATATTGACGATGCGCCCCCAGCCCTTGGCTTTCATGCCTGGCAAGCTCAGGCGCGTGCTGTGGAACACCGAGGACAGGTTGATCGCGATGATCGAGTCCCAACGCTCAACCGGGAAGTCTTCCACCGCCGCGACGTGCTGGATGCCGGCGTTATTCACCAGGATATCCACGCCGCCGAATTCACGCTCGGCGTAGGCGATCATGTCGGCGATCTGCGCCGGGTCGCTGACGTCGGCCGGGTGATGGCCGACCTTGCCGCCAAACGCTTGCACTTGCGCGATCACCGCGCCGGCGTCGCCGAAGCCGTTGAGGATCAGATTGGCCCCGGCCTTTGCCAGGCTCAACGCGATGCCCAAGCCGATGCCGCTGGTGGAGCCGGTGACCAGAGCGGTCTTGCCGTTCAATGTCGTCATGAAAACCTCACACAATGCCGGTGGCGTAGAAAGTACCGATCACCACAAACACCGCGAGGGTCTTGATGATCGTGATGCCGAAAATGTCCTTGTAGGCTTCGCGGTGGGTCAGGCCAGTCACCGCCAACAGCGTGATCACCGCGCCGTTGTGGGGCAGGGTGTCCATGCCGCCGCTGGCCATCGCCGCCACCCGGTGCAGCACTTCTAGGGGGATATTGGCCGCATGGGCCGCCGAAATAAAGCTCTCGGACATGGCCGCCAGGGCAATGCTCATGCCGCCCGACGCGGAGCCGGTAATACCGGCCAGCAGGGTCACGGTAATTGCTTCGTTGACCAGCGGGTTGGGAATGCCTTTGAGCCAGTCTGCCAGTACCAAAAAGCCTGGCAACGAGGCGATCACCGCGCCAAAACCGTATTCCGAGGCGGTGTTCATCGCCGCCAGCAGCGCACCGCTGACCGCACTTTTACTGCCTTCGGCCAGCTTGCTTTTGATCGCCGACCAGCCGAACACCAGCACCATGATGATGCCCACCAGCAACGCCGCCTGCACCGCCCAGATTGCGGTCAGCTTGGCGATGTCGGTGGTCACCGGTGTGCTCATGCCCGGCAGGCTGAGGCTGTGGGCCTTGCCGTACCACTGCGGGATCCAGTGGGTGAACAACAGGTTCATCACCCCCACCAGAATCAGCGGCGACAGCGCGATCCATGGGTTGGGCAGGGTCAGGTTCTCAGCGGTTTCGGGCTCGTTGCGCAGTTCGGTGCCATAGCCTTCACCGGCACGTTGCGCCTTATTGCGCTGGCGCGCGAGGTACAGCATGCCGGCGCAGAACACGAAGATTGTGCCGACCAACCCCAGCCACGGCGCGGCCCAGGCGGTGGTGTTGAAGAAGGTGCTGGGGATGATGTTCTGGATCTGCGGCGTGCCGGGCAGGGCGTCCATAGTGAACGAAAACGCACCGAGGGCGATGGTTGCCGGTATCAGCCGCTTGGGAATATTGCTCTGGCGAAACATCTCCGCCGCGAACGGGTACACCGCAAACACCACCACGAACAGCGACACGCCGCCATAGGTGAGCAGGGCGCAGACCAGCACGATCACCAGCATCGCCTGGCGCGTGCCGAGCAAGCGGATCGCGGCGGCGACAATCGAGCGCGAGAAGCCCGACAACTCGATCAGCTTGCCAAACACCGCACCGAGCAGGAACACCGGGAAATACAGTTTGATAAAGCCGACCATTTTCTCCATGAACACCCCGGTAAACGCAGGGGCGACGGCGGACGGGTCGGTGAGCAGCACAGCGCCGAGGGCGGCGATGGGGGCAAACAGGATAACGCTGTAGCCACGGTAGGCAGCCAGCATCAGCAGCGCCAGGGCTGCCAGGGCAATGATCACACTCATGGTGTGTCTCCATCGGGTTGTTATTTTTGTGGGGTGAGGCTGAAGGAGGGCTATAGCGAGATGTGTGCCAAGATCACAAGCTATTGAAATATAAGGATATTTAAGATTACTCAAACAACAACTCTAAGGTTTGTCTCTTATTTGAGACAAATGCAGTTCAAATGTGGGAGCTGGCTTGCCTGCGATAGCGGTCTACCTGCTAGCCTATATGCAAGCTGAACCACAGCGATCGCAGGCAAGCCAGCTCCCACATTAGGTTGTCTTGAATTCGAGAGTTATGTCTCTTTATTGAGATTCGCTGATGCCCAACGCCACCATTTTCTTATACAGCGTCGAGCGCCCAAGCCCCAGCCGCTTCGCCGCCTCCACCACATTCCCCCCACAGTCCCTCAACGCCGCCCCAATCACCTGCCGATCAAACCGCGCCCGCGCCGCGCTGAAACTCTCCCCCTCGACCGGTGCCAGCGCACTGTCACGCTCCACCGGGGTGAACGTACCAATCGCCGCACGAATTTCCCGGGCATCCAACACCAAGTCATCACTCAACAACGCCGCGCGCTCCAGCACGTTACGCAGCTCACGGATATTCCCCGGCCACGCATGCTGCGCCAATAACGCTAACGCTTCATGATCCAGTTCATGCTGGCTGCGCAGTTCCTCAAGGATCGCCTCACTCAGCGCCGGGACATCCTCCAGCCGCTCACGCAACGGCGGTACCTGGATCGGCAGCACATTCAGCCGGTAATACAGGTCCGCACGAAATTCGCCGCGCTTGATCGCCGCCTCCAGGTCCATGGACGTCGCGGCAATCACGCGCACATCGCTGTGCAGCATCTCGTTGGAGCCTACTGGCTCGAATTCTTTTTCCTGCAATACCCGCAGCAATTTGCTTTGCAGCGGCAGGGGCATGTCCCCGATCTCGTCGAGGAACAGCGTGCCGCCTTGGGCGATCTGGAATTTACCGGGACGGCCCTTGCGGTCAGCACCGGTAAACGCGCCCGGTGCGGTCCCGAAGAACTCGGCTTCCAGCAGGTCTGCGGGAATCGCCGCGCTGTTGACGCTGACAAAGGCCTTGTGCGCCCGCGTGGAGGCGCCGTGAATCGCCTGGGCGAGCAACTCCTTGCCGGTGCCGGTTTCCCCCAGTAACAATACCGGCGATTCGGTACTCGCACTGCGCCGCGCCCGGCGTTTCACTTCAAGGCTGGCGGCGCTGGTGCCGATGAAGTGCGCAAAGTTGTATTTGCTCTGGCGCGAACGCAGCAATGAGCGTGTGGAGGCCAGCTCCTGTTGCATGCTCAGGTAACGTTCGATCAATGGCGACAGGTTGCGCAGCTCATCAAACAAGGCAAAACCAATCGCCCCGATCACCGCGCCTGCGTCGTTGTGGATCGGCAGGCGCATTACCACCAGCGGGCCTTTGGGCGTGTCTTGGATATCCAGCAAGATCGGCTGATCATTGCGCACCACCTGGCGCAGCAGGCTGTTGGAAATCACCTGTTCACAGGGCTGGCCGATGGCTTCGTCAGCGCTTTTCAGGCCGAAGCGCTTGGCGTAACGCTCGTTCATCCAGACAATATTGGCGTCGCGGTCGACAATCACTGTGCCCTCGCTGGACTGCTCGATAATCTCGAACAGCGACTGGATGGCCAGGCCGCGAACCTGTTGGTAGTCCTTGAGGTTATCGGTGATGTTCATGTTTAGGCTACCAACACAAATTGGACATGGAATCGCGATCCTTGTGGGCGCGCACGCCTATAAGGGAATATGCGCCGCTGCTAAAAGCTCTTTGGTATAGGCATGCTGCGGTGAATCAAACACCTGGTGGCTCGCGCCGGCCTCCACCACCTTGCCGTCCTTGATCACGATCATGTCGTGGGCCATGGCGCGCACCACCGCCAGGTCATGGCTGATAAACAGGTAAGTCAGGCCGTATTTCTGTTGCAGTTCACGCAGAAGTGCCACCACTTGTTTCTGCACCGTACGATCGAGGGCCGAGGTGGGTTCGTCCAGCAGCATCAGCGCCGGCTTGAGCACCAGGGCGCGGGCGATGGCGATACGTTGGCGCTGACCGCCAGAAAACTCATGCGGATAGCGGTGGCGGCTAGCAGGGTCAAGGCCCACGTCCTCGAGCACCTGAACCACCTGCGCATCGCGGTCGGCCAGGCTGCACGGCGCGTGTACTTCCAGGCCTTCGCTGATGATCTGCTCCACGGTCATGCGTGGGCTGAGGCTGCCGTAAGGGTCCTGGAACACCACCTGCATCTGCTTGCGCCATGGGCGCATTTGCTGGTTATTCAGCGGGTCGAGGGCTGCACCCTGGAAGCGGATACTGCCGGTGGAATCGAGCAAACGCAGGATCGCCTGGCCCAGGGTGGATTTACCCGAGCCAGACTCGCCGACGATCCCCAGGGTCTTGCCACGCTGCACGCTGAGGCTGATGCCATCCACCGCACGCAGATAGGTTTTGCGCCGAAACAGGCCGCTGCTCAGCGGGAATTGCACGCTCAGGTCGTCGACCTGCAACACCGTCTCGCGCTCATCGCTGCACAGCGCATCACCGGCCGGTTCAGCATCCAGCAGCAGGCGGCTGTAAGGGTGCTGAGGCGAATTGAACAGGGTCTGGCAGTCGGCCTGTTCGACAATCTCCCCGGCGCGCATTACGCACACGCGTTGGGCAATGCTGCGCACCAGGTTGAGGTCATGGCTGATCAGCAGGAGCGACATGCCCAGGCGTTGCTGTAAGGACTTGAGCAGCAGCAGGATCTTGCGCTGCACGGTCACGTCCAGGGCGGTGGTGGGTTCATCGGCGATCAGCAACTCCGGCTCGCAGGCCAGGGCCATGGCGATCATCACCCGCTGGCGTTGACCACCGGAGAGCTGGTGCGGGTAGGCCTTGAGCCGCTCCTGGGGTTTCTGGATGCCCACCAGCTCAAGCAATTCGAGGATGCGCGCCTGCGCCGCCTTACCGCCCAGGCCCTTGTGCACCAGCAGTGTTTCGCCGATCTGCTTTTCGATGCTGTGCAGTGGATTGAGGGAGGTCATCGGCTCCTGGAAGATCATCGCAATGCGGTTGCCGCGCAGCTTTTGCAGGGTTGCCGCTGAGGCACCGATCAATTCCTGGCCACGATACTTCACCGAACCTGTGGTTTGCGTACCCGCTTCGGGCAGCAATTGCAGGATTGAATGGGCCGTTACCGACTTGCCCGAGCCCGACTCGCCCACCAGCGCCAGGCATTCACCGGGGCGCACATCCAGGCTCAGGTTGCGCACCACGGTCTGGCCACTGAACGCGACGCTGAGGTCGCGGATTTCGATCAGGTTCATACGGGAGCACTCACGAACGGGGGTCGAAGGCATCACGCAGTGCCTCGCCGATAAATACCAGCAGCGACAGGATCAGCGCCAAGGTGAAAAACGCCGTCAGGCCCAGCCACGGCGCTTGCAGGTTCTGTTTACCCTGGGCGATCAGTTCGCCCAGCGACGCGCTGCCTGCCGGCATGCCAAAGCCCAGAAAATCCAGCGCGCTCAAGGTCGAAATAGCCCCAGTCAAGATAAACGGCAGGTAGCTCAACGTCGCGGTCATCGCGTTGGGCAGGATATGCCGGCGAATGATCTTGCCGTCACCCAACCCCAACGCGCGTGCAGCCTTGACGTATTCCAGGTTGCGCCCGCGCAGGAACTCGGCGCGCACCACATCCACCAGGGCCAGCCAGGAAAACAGCGCCATGATCCCCAGCAGCCACCAGAAATTCGGCTCGACAAAGCCGGAAAGGATGATCAGCAGGTAAAGCACCGGCAGCCCGGACCACACCTCCAGAACGCGCTGGCCAATCAAATCCACCCAGCCACCGTAGTAGCCCTGCAAGGCACCCGCCGCAATGCCGATGGCGGCGCTGATCGCCGTGAGCGCCAAGGCAAACAGGATCGACACCCGCGCGCCAAAGATCACCCTCGCCAACACATCCCGCGACTGGTCATCGGTGCCCAGCCAGTTCACCGTTGAAGGTGGGCTGGGGGCAGGGCGGGTCAGCTCGTAGTTGGGCGTGTCATCGCTGAACGGGATCGGTGGGAACAGCATCCAACCGCCGTCGTGGTTGATCAGCTTTTGCACGTAATCGCTGCGATAGTCGGCCTGGAACGGCAGCTGACCACCGAATTGCTGCTCGGTGTAACGCTTGAACACCGGGAAATACAGCTCGTTCTTGAAGCTCAGCACCAAGGGCTTGTCGTTGGCGATCAACTCGCCGCCGAGGGTCAGGATAAACAGGCCGATAAACAGCCACAGCGACCACCAGCCGCGACGGTTCTTCTTGAACCGCTCGAAACGCCGACGGGCAACGGGAGACAGATTAAGCATCAGGCGTTCCTCGCGGCGAAGTCGATACGCGGGTCCACCAGGGTGTAGCAGAGGTCACCGATCAGTTTTATCAAGAGGCCGAACAACGTGAAGATAAACAACGAGCCGAATACCACCGGATAGTCCCGCGATACCGCGGCTTCGTAACTCATGCGGCCCAGGCCGTCGAGGGAGAAGATCACTTCGATCAGCAAGGAACCGGCGAAGAACACACTGATAAACGCCTGGGGAATGCCCGAGATCACCAGCAACATGGCGTTGCGAAATACATGGCCGTACAGCACGCGTCTTTCGCTCAAGCCCTTCGCGCGTGCGGTAACCACATACTGGCGCGTGATTTCATTGAGAAACGAGTTTTTGGTGAGGATCGTCAGCGTGGCGAAACCGCCAATCACCAACGACGTTACCGGCAATACCAGGTGCCAGAAATAATCGGCGATCTTGCCCACGGTGCTCAGTTCTTCGAAGTTTTCCGAGACCAGCCCGCGCACCGGGAACCAGTTCAGCGAGGTGCCGCCGGCAAACACCACGATCAGGAACATCGCGAACAGGAACGCCGGCATTGCATAACCAATGACGATGGCGGTGCTGCTCCACACATCGAAGCTGCTGCCATGGCGCACGGCCTTGCGAATTCCCAGGGGGATCGACACCAGGTAGGTGATCAGCGTTGCCCATAAACCAAGGGAAATGGTCACTGGCATTTTTTCCAGGATCAGGTCGATCACTGTTTTACCGCGAAAGAAGCTGTTACCAAAATCCAACTGGGCATAGCGCTTGAGCATCAGCCACAGGCGTTCCGGCGCGGGCTTGTCGAAACCGTATTGTTTTTCGATGTCCTTGATCAACTTCGGGTCCAGGCCACGACTGGCGCGGGAACCGCTGCTGATGCCTTCGCCGGATGAACCACCGACGCCACCGCCGCCGATGCCTTGCAGGTGGGCGATGGCTTGCTCAACCGGACCGCCGGGGGCGGCCTGTACGATCACGAAATTCACCAGCAGGATGATCACCAGCGTCGGGATGATCAGCAACAAGCGCCGCACGATATAGGCAAACATCAGCGCGAACCTCCGCGTTTTTTCAGCTCGGCTGTCATTTGTTCATTGGTCAGTGGCGTGGGGCTGATTTCCCACCAGGTTTCCAGGGCTTCGTCGTTCTTCGCCTCGATGGCCGGGCGACCGAAGCGGTTCCACCACGCGGCCGAGGTGCCCGGTGGGTAGTAGTTGGGGATCCACAGGTAATTCCATTGCAATACCCGGTCCAGGGCATGCGCGTAGGTGAGCATCTGCGCCTGGGTGTCGGCCTTGACCAGGCCTTTGATCAAGGTGTCGACGGCCGGATCCTTGAGCACCATGTAGTTATTGGCGCCGGGGTCATAGGCCGCAGCCGAGCCGAAGTAGTTGTAAAGCTCCATGCCTGGCGACGTGGTGACGGGAAAGCCGATCACGATCATGTCGTAATCCCGAGTCATGATCCGATTCACGTACTGCGAAGCGTCAATACGGCGGATATTCAAGGTGATGCCGATCTGGGCCAGGTTGCGTTTGTACGGCAGCAGCAGACGCTCAAGGCCGTTCTGCGTATTGAGGAATGTGAACGCCAGTGGCTCGCCCTCGGCGTTCACCAGCTTATCGCCTTCAGGTCTCCAGCCGGCGTCTTCCAGTAAGGCCAGGGCTTGCAGCTGTTTGTCGCGAATCATGCCGCTGCCATCGGTCACCGGCGCCTTGAACACCTGGGTGAAGACCTCGTCGGGGACCTGGCCGCGCAAGGGCTCGAGAATCGCCAGCTCTTCTTTGCTTGGTAACTGGCTGGCAGCCAGCGGGCTATTGGAGAAGAAGCTCTGCTGGCGGATGTACATGTTGCGCATCATCTGCCGGTTGGCCCATTCGAAGTCCCACAGCATCGCCAGCGCCTGGCGCACGCGGCGGTCCTTGAACATCGGTTTTTGCACGTTGAATACATAACCCTGGGCCGCTTGCGGCATCTGCTTGGCCAAATGCGCACGTTGCAAGCGGCCATCGTCGAGGGCCGGGCCGTTGTAGCCGATGGAATAGCCGGTGGCGGAAAACTCGCGGTTGAAATCATAGGCGCCGCCGCGCAAGACCTGGCGGGCCACTTCGGTGTCACCGAAATACTCCAGGCTCAGGTGATCGAAGTTGTACAGGCCACGGCTGACAGGCAAGTCCTTGCCCCACCAATTCGGGTCGCGGGTAAAGGTGATGGTGCTTCCGGAGTCGATCTTGCTGATTTTGTACGGACCGCTGCCCAGCGGGGCCTCGTAACCGCCACCATTGGCGAAATCACGGGTTTTCCACCAGTGCTCCGGGAAGACGGGCAGGGTGGCAATGTCCAGGGGCAGGGTGCGGTTTTCATTGCTGGAGAAGTCAAAACGCACCTGGCGCTCGCCCTCGACTTCGACGTGCTTGACGTCGGCGAACAGCGTGCGAAAGCGCAGGCTGCCTTGGGTCATCAACAGGTCGAAGCTGTAGCGCACGTCTTCGGCGGTGATCGGCTTGCCGTCAGCAAAGCGTGCCTTGGGGTTGAGGAAAAAGCGCAGCGACAGGCCATCGTCGGCGCGCTCCATGTTCTCGGCGACCAGGCCGTAGACCGTGTAGGGCTCATCCAGGGAGCGCTGTGCCAGCGGCGCATAGAGCCAGCCATCGACCTGGGAAACACCAATGCCTTTGTCGATATACGGCAGCACATGGTCGAAGCGCCCGATTTCGATCGCCGATCGGCGCAGGCTACCGCCCTTGGGGGCATTCGGGTTGGCGTAGTCGAAATGGCTAAAGCCCGCGGGGTACTTGGCCGGTTCACCGTATACCGTAAGGTAAGGTTGGGGTGCCGCAATCAGGGCGGTGCTGGTCAGCAACAGGACCAGCGTCGAGCTAAAAAGGTAGGAAAAAGCCAATCGCATTGTCAGCCTTGAACGCCGTGTGAAGTAGAAAAGGGATTTGTACGCTAACGGCATCAGCGTCGCCAGTCGTCACATGCACAACGGCCCACCAAAAGGCGGGCCGTTGTTTATAGCATCAGCGCAGACTGGATCAGTCCTGGCGGCTGGTGACTTCCAGCAGGTGGTAGCCGAACTGGGTTTTCACCGGGCCTTGCACGGCGTTGACCGGGGCGCTGAATACGACAGTGTCGAACTCTTTTACCATCTGGCCTGGACCGAACGACCCCAGGTTGCCGCCGTCGCGGCTGGACGGGCAGCTGGAGTTGGCTTTGGCGATTTCTGCGAAATCGGCGCCGCCTTCGATTTGGGCCTTGAGTTCGTTGCACTTGTCTTCAGTGGAAACGAGGATGTGACGGGCGGTGGCTTTGGCCATGGGAAGTAACTCCTTGAGTAAAAGGGTGAGCGTACCGGATTCAGGCGGTTATTTCCTGGCAAAGTTCCACTGGGTTTTGGGTGCTGCGCTAAACCTGGGTAGGCATCTATCCATTGTTCAGCTGCTTCGGCGTAGCGCTCATAAGCGTTCAAAGCAGGACGATATAGTCGTTTTGCTGGGTGATGGGCCGATGCGGGCCTTGTACCAAGTGCAGATAACGGCCATCCACCAGGTCGATGGGGAGGCAGTCGTCTATATCCATCACAGCGTCAGTATGGGCCTGGGACCAGTGACGCAGCATCTGTTGCTTGCCTTTGCTCATCGCTTCCTGCTTGTTGCGTGCGACCACCAGCAGGTAGTGGTGAGCCTCGCCAAAGCTGTTGGCTTCATAACCACCCAGGTTGATGAAGTACAGGTGATGCGCGCCGGCAGCCGGTGCCAGGTGGCTTATCTCGACTTTCCAGCCGTCGACGCCGTCCACTGCCATCCACGAATCGATATGCACGCCCTTGGGGCTGCCGAACCAGTCGGCGCGCAATTGCGGGTAGGCTGCTTCCAGCGTGTCGGCCACAGCGAATATCACATCGTGCACTTCAATCTTTGCGCGAGGGTGCTTGCCCCCAAGCATGACGACAAACAGCATTGCAGGTTCTTCCTGGCGACTTGGCAAAGGCTAACCATACTTCGATTGAACCCTTTTGTCCGGTCAATGCCACACTGTTAATCCGCGAACTCATCAGGAGGTTGTCATGCGTACCATTGATCTGGCGGGCGTTCCCGTCCCTGTCATCGGCCAGGGAACCTGGCGCATGGGCGAAAACCCCGACCAGCACCGCGCCGAAGTCGCGGCGTTGCAACTGGGCATTGATGAGGGCATGACCCTGATCGATACTGCCGAAATGTATGGCGAAGGTGGTGCTGAAACAGTCGTCGGCGAAGCCATTCGCGGTCGGCGTGACCACGTGTTCCTTGTGAGTAAGGTCTACCCGCACAACGCCAGTCACAAAGGCGTTCCCCGTGCCTGTGAAGCCAGCCTCCAGCGCCTGGGCACGGACTACATTGATCTATATCTGTTGCACTGGCGTGGCCAATATCCTCTTGAAGAAACCGTCGACGCCTTCGAGCGCTTGCGCGAAGCCGGCAAGATTGGCCGGTGGGGCGTCTCCAATTTCGACGTAGCCGACCTGCAGGAGCTCGCATCCCCAGCCTGCGCCACCAACCAAGTGCTCTACAACATCGAGGAGCGTGGTATCGAATTCGACCTGCTGCCCTGGTGGCAACAGCATCACTTGCCCTTGATGGCGTACTGCCCGATCGCCCAGGGTGGCGAGTTGTTAGCCAGCCCGACCCTCAAGCAGATAGCGCGGCGCCACGAGGTTACGCCCGCCCAGGTTTCTCTGGCCTGGGTGTTGCGCCAGGACGGTGTGATCGCGATACCCAAGGCCGTCACCCCGGAGCACGTGCGACTCAACGCCGCAGCCGCCAAGCTGGTACTGGATGAGCACGACCTGGACGCTATCGATCACGTGTTTGGCGCGCCCAAGCGCAAGCATGCGTTGGCGATGGTATAGCCAGCTGGCAGGAACGGCGTCTTCCTTGGCGCCGTTCCTGTATCAATCCTATCTAGCCTGCAACCGGGCTGCGCCAGTCATCAGACCCCGATGTCCCGGACACTTCATGGGTCCACACGATCTTGCGATACGTGAAGTACACATCTTCCAGGTGCGTGAAATGGGCGTTGTCCGGGTCCTGGCAATTGGGCATGCGTGACTGGATGTCAACGATGGTCGCCCCTTCCAACTCAATGGTGAAGTAGTGTTCCTGGGTGCCGGCCGACGAGGTGCGCAACCACTCCAGCCGACACTTGACCTCTTCGCCGCTGGTCAATGCGCTGAACAGCAATGGCGAAGACTTATCGAAGACCTTGCTGATCATCAAAGGTTTGTGGACCCTCTGTCCCGTTGGCTGGCCCGACTGCGGATCGCGGGGAATGATCACCTGATGAGCAAAGGCCTGGACCAGGATCTGGTCCTCATGGCCTTCCTGATAAATGTTACCTACCGAGTCCTGGGTAAACGTGCCTGCCGTAATCAAACCTTGTTTGACACCGGTGATGGAGAGATACGCGGGTGTTGGCATGACGGGTTTCCTTGCCTGATTAATGAGGTAGCCCCAACCGATAATTGTGCCGGCTGGGCAAATACCTCTAACAAGAAGCGTGCCTGAAAGTACGTCGCCCAATAAAAGTAGGGGGCGGCTTTATATGCGGATAGAGTTTCTATGAGATAGGCGGTTTTTAATTGCTTTGGAAGGTATTTGATTGCGCAGTGGTGCGCATTTAGTTGCTCAGGTAGATCGCTTGGTAAACCTTACAGTTTTCGAAGAGGGCGAGCACCTACAGTTGTTTAAGTGCGCAAAAAGCTGCGCATTCTTCGATTTAGGATGTTTGTAGGAAAAGGATTAAGTGTAATTCCGTCGCTTGCTGAATGTTATAGGCGTGGCTAAGGTTTGGGAGCTCTGCAGGGGTTTCGGCAAAGTAAAGATGGCTTTCTGATACGCAGTTTTAATGTGATTAGTTAGCCTTTTTTCTCGGTTAGTTGCGCGCGGTGCCAAATGTATTATTCGGACGAGCTTTGTGATTATTGGCTTGAAGTTGCACGGTCGCCGTGTACGCAAACACGTTTTGCGGGCAGCGATATGCGCTTTTCAAGCGAGTATGAAGTCTTGGAATCAGAGCTGGCCAAGGTGCAGTCGATTCATGGCAACGGCCAGCCCGATTGGCATAAGGTCCTGGAAACCAGCGAGATCCTGTTACGCCAGCAGTCCAAGGATCTGAAGGTGGCCGTCTGGCTGACCTGGGCGCTGCACCACCGTGAATCCTTCCCAGGCTTACTGGCCGGGCTCGGGTTGCTGCGTTATCTCTGCGAGCATCATTGGTCGGTGGTCTACCCTGAAAAACCGCGCACTCGCGGCGCGGCATTCGGATGGTTGGTGTTGCGCCTTGAACCCCTGTTTATGCAGAGCCCGCCGCTGCAGAGCCAGCAGCCTCTATTCCGTGCCGTGCTTGAGCACCTGATATGCCTCGATGAACTGTGGGCCAAGCACTTGGGGGATGACGCGCCGCTGCTGCTGCCGATACGCAGGCAATTGGCCCAGCGATTGGAGCGGGCTGCGCAGGGCGACACCCCGGCGGTGGGATTGAGTGGCGTCATTGCGCAGGTCAAGCTGGCGACCAGCCAATTGCTCAAACCCGAAGCGGTGGTGGACAACGAAAAAGACGCCAGCAAGTTGCTGCGTACGTTGCAGGAACAAGCCCGTTCCCTGTGTGCCTGGTGGTTGCGCCAGAACGCTACTGACCTGCGCGCCCTGCGCCTGAATCGAACATTGACATGGCTGGCACTCGCCAGCTACCCGGATGCCGATAATGAGCGGGTGACTGCCTTGCGCGGGCCAGCCCCCGACAAGCTCAAGCGTTATCACGAACGTTTTGCCCAAGGCCATCACGCCGACCTGGTGCTTGAACTCGACGCCAGTCTCTGCGGTGCGATGTTCTGGTTCGATGGGTTGCGCATGCTCTGGCAATGCCTGGAGGCCTTGCAGGCCGAACAGGCCATGACCGAGCTGGAAGTGACCTTCGCTCTGTTGTTGCAACGCTTGCCGGAGCTGCCGGCTTTTCGCTTTTACGACGGCGCCCCTTTTGCCGATGCCGTCACGCGCGACTGGATCACGCTGCAGGTTGCGCGTCATCTACAAAGGCCCGAATCACCCACAGCGGTGGTTGATGCCGAAGCCGAGCCCTGGGAGATCGCCTTGCAAGCCGTGGCACCCCGGCTGCTAAAGGAAGGGCTCAAGGCCGCCATCCATGAACTCCAGCAAGGCATGCATGCCGCTCGCAGTGATCGCGCGCGTTTTTATTGGCGGCTGGCCCAGGCGCGCCTGTGTGTACAGGCCGGCAAACATGAGTTGGCGAAGATCCAACTCGAACACCTCGACCACGAATTGCAAGGCACAGGCCTTGAACGCTGGGAGCCGGAGCTGGCCCTCCAAGTCACCCAGCTTTTGTATCGCTGCTGCGATCTGCTGCCACAAAACCACGCCGTGCGCGAACGCAAGGAAGACGCCCACCGCAGGCTGTGCCTCTTCGATCTGGAAGCGGTACTTGAATAGGCTTTCGAGCCACTTGAAAAAGGAGATACACCATGGCCAAAGAAGCTTCGGTAGCCCCTAAGGAACGGATCAATATCACGTTCAAACCCGCCATCGGCGGCGCGCAGGAAGAAGTCGAACTGCCATTGAAATTGTTGGTACTGGGCGATTTCACCCAGCGTGAGGATGTGCGCAAGCTTGAAGATCGCAAGCCTATCGCGATCGACAAGAACACTTTGGATGACGTGCTGGCCAAGCAGGCGTTGAGCTTGACGCTGAACGTGCCCAACCGCCTGCAGGAGGAGGCAGACGTTGAGGAGCTGTCCATTCAGGTCGGCATTAATTCCATGAAGGATTTCAATCCCGCGAACCTGGTTGAACAGGTTCCCGAGCTGCACAAGCTGATGGCGTTGCGCGAGGCACTTATGGCGCTAAAAGGACCATTGGGCAACACCCCGAGCTTTCGCAACGCTATCGAACAGGCCCTGGCCGATGACGAGTCCCGCGCACGGGTATTGGCGGAACTGGGGCTGGACAGCCCCGACACCTGACATTTTTCAGTAAAAGGACACTGACCACATGACGACACAACAGCACTCGCTACCTGCACAAACCGCTGACCAGTACAGCATCCTCGACAACATAGTTGCGCAGACACTACTGAGTGCTGACGACGAGGCGTATGGCATTGCCAAACGCGGGGTCTCAGCGTTTATCGAAGAGTTGATCAAGCCGCAAAACCGTGGCGAGCCCGTCAAGAAACGCTTGGTCGACCGCATGATTGCCGAGATCGACACAAAGCTCAGCCGGCAAATGGACGAGATTTTGCACCACCCGGACTTCCAGGCGCTGGAAGCCTCCTGGAAAGGGCTGCAATTGCTGGTTGACCGCACCAACTTTCGCGAGAACATCAAGATCGAGCTGCTGAACGTCTCCCGCCAAGACCTGCTGGAAGACTTCGAAGACTCACCGGAAGTGACTCAGTCCGGGTTGTACAAACATATCTACAGTGCAGAGTACGGTCAGTTTGGTGGCCAGCCTGTGGGGGCGATTATCGCCAACTACTTCCTGTCACCCAGCGCGCCCGATGTAAAGTTGATGCAGTACACATCCAGTGTGGCTTGCATGGCCCATGCGCCTTTTATTGCTGCCGCCGGGCCGGCGTTCTTCGGATTGGAAAGCTTCACCGGTTTACCGGACCTCAAAGATCTGAAGGACCATTTCGAAGGCCCGCAATTCGCCAAATGGCAAAGCTTTCGCCAAAGCGAAGACGCGCGTTATGTCGGATTGACGGTACCGCGATTCCTGCTTCGTACGCCCTACGATCCCCTTGAATGTCCAGTCAAGACCTTCGCCTACCATGAAAACGTGGTCAACAACCATGAGCACTACCTGTGGGGCAATACTGCCTACGCCTTTGCCACGCGCCTGACTGACAGTTTCGCGCGGTTTCGCTGGTGCCCGAACATCATTGGCCCGCAAAGCGGTGGGGCAGTGGAAGACTTGCCTTTGCATCACTTCCACAGCATGGGCGAAATCGAAACCAAGATTCCGACTGAAGTACTGGTGTCTGACCGTCGTGAATACGAACTGGCGCAAGAGGGCTTCATTGCCTTGACGATGCGCAAGGGAAGCGACAATGCCGCGTTTTTCTCCGCCAGTTCGGTACAAAAGCCGAAATATTTTGGCCTCAGTCCCGAGGGCAAGGAAGCCGAGCTGAATTACCGCCTGGGTACCCAGTTGCCCTACATGATGGTCGTCAATCGACTGGCCCACTACCTCAAGGTCCTTCAGCGTGAGCAACTGGGGGCGTGGAAGGAGCGCACCGACCTTGAGCTGGAACTCAATAAATGGATTCGCCAGTACGTGGCCGACCAGGAAAACCCTAGCGCCGAGGTGCGTGGGCGGCGCCCCTTGCGCGCAGCGCGCATTGTTGTCAGTGACGTCGACGGCGAGCCCGGCTGGTATCGCGTCAACCTGAGTGTGCGGCCGCACTTCAAGTACATGGGGGCAGACTTCACGCTGTCCCTGGTTGGCAAGCTCGACAAAGAATGAGCAGAGGCCAGGGAATGCCCCACCACCAAAACCTTTTCGAGCGCCTCGCGGCTGCCCCCGCCTGTGGAGTGACATCCGTCGCCATCCATCTCGGGAAAATGCTAAGTATCCGTGCAGGCAGCGTACAGACGCTGCCGGACTACGGTTTGCCCGACCTCAATGATATGAATCAGAGCCTGCATGAATCATTGAGTCAGTCACGTCTGTTGATCGAGCGATTTATCCGAGCCTACGAGCCGCGCTTGAAGCATGTGCGGGTCACAACGCTGCCGCGGGATCATGACCCATTGGCCCTGGCGTTCGCTATCGAAGCCACGCTGATGGTCAAGGGTACCCGGCAGCCCGTGGTGTTCACCGCGCGGCTATGTGACACCGGTCGTGTAGAGGTCATGCCGGATGTCGTTTAACCGTTATTACCAAAGCGAGCTCAGTGCGTTGCGCCAGCTTGGACGGCGGTTCTCCGAACGCAATCCGGCGCTTGCTCCCTTTCTCGCAGAGTCAGGCCAGGACCCGGATGTAGAGCGTTTGCTGGAGGGCTTTGCGTTTCTCACGGGGCGCCTGCGGCAGAAGCTGGATGACGAGCTTCCTGAACTGACGCATTCGCTGATGCATTTGCTTTGGCCGAACTACATGCGACCGATGCCCGCGTTCAGCATCCTGCAATTCGACCCCTTGAAACAATCCGGCCCTGGTGTGTGGGTCGCACGGGATACACCGGTCGAAAGCGCCCCAGTCAACGACGAACGATGCCGTTTTCGTACCTGTTACGCCACGCAGGTTCTACCGCTGCGACTGAGCGCGCTGGAGTACAGCTGCCAAGCAGCGTGTGCGATTTTGAGCCTACGCCTGGACGTGAGCGGCGAAGGAAATTTTTGTGAATCGACCTTCGATCATTTACGCCTGCATCTGACGGGAGATCGCTACATCAGCCAGGAGCTCTACCTTAGCCTGTTGCGTCATCTTGAAGGTATCGAGTTGCTGCCTTTGGGCCGCGATGGCCTGCCGCTCGAGGGGGTTGATGGTCAGGCAATATCGCTGCGATTGAGCGCCGACCGGGTACAACCCGTGGGGTTCAGTGAGGAGCAGGCGTTGATTCCGTATCCGTCGAACACTTTTCGCGGGTATCGCCATCTGCAGGAGTACTTTGCCTTTCCCGACAAGTACCTGTTTGTCGATGTGGGTGGCCTGGAGGTAATGCGCAGTTTGCCCGGTGCATTGCTCAAGCAACTGTACGGTGTGATGTTGCGATTCGAATTGCGCAATCCATCGCGTGAATCCCAGGTGCCTACCCTGGATAACGTGAAGCTGTACTGCACGCCCATCGTCAACTTGTTCACGCATGACGCCGTGCCGATTCGCCTGGATGGCAAACAAGACGAATACCTGCTGGTTCCCGGCGAGTATTCACGAGAGAACGCTAGCGTGTTTTCCGTAGACAGTGTCACCGGTTGGCAGCCTGGGGGGCTCGGATATCAGACCTACGTACCCTTCGAGTCCTTCGAGCATGATGGCGATACTGACCTTTCGCAAGGCGCACCGAGTTACAGCATTCGCCAGCGGACGTCGTCTCAGCATACGGGGCTCGATACCTGGCTTGGCTTTGGTAACGGGCTGGCGCTGGAGCCACAGACGCTGTCGATCGAATTGACCTGCACCAATCAAAACCTGCCTCGGCTGTTGCAGGTAGGCGATATAAATCAGCCTTGCGAGCAGACGCCCGAGGGGTTGTCGTTCCGCAATATCTGCGCACCGACAGCAAGTTTTTCTCCGCCCCTGGACCAGGATTTTCTGTGGCGGCTTATCAGCAACATGTCGCTCAACTACCTGTCATTGAGCGACATCAATGCTCTGAAGGTGATCCTCCAAACCTACGACTTTCCCCGCTATCACGACCGACAAGCACAGAAGGTCAGCGAGAGAAGGCTGGGTGCGATGCGATCCGTCAGCCATACAGCTGTCGACCGATTGCTGCGTGGTTTGCCGTTTCGCGGAGTGCGAATCGATCTGACCATCGACCCCCAAGGCTTTTTGGGGCAGGGCGAGGTATTCGTGTTCGCCTCGGTGCTCAACGAATTTTTCGCGCTCTACGCCAGCCTCAATGTCTATCACGAATTAAGAGTCATCAGCACACAAGGAGACGTGTACCTATGGTCACCAAGGATGGGGCAGCAGCCCCTGCTTTGACGCAACTGTCCCGGGTCATTCGCGAATATTCGCTGTTCCAGGCGGTTTTGCAGGTGATCGAGCGTCTGCGCGATGCTCATCCGTTGTTGGACGACGACGCGCTGTATGACCTGTTGGACTTTCAGGCCAACCCCGGCCTTGGTTTTCCCGGTCACGATATTGACCGGGTGGAGTTTTTTATCGAGCACGATCAGTTACGTGCGCGTCTTCGCCTCAACGTGTTGGGCTTGTGCGGTGCGGGATCGCCATTGCCTGCGTTTTACGGCGAGCAGGCCTGTGCCGATGAAGTAGGGGGCAACACTACGCGAGACTTCCTGGACGTGTTTCACCACCGCCTGCAACGACTGATGCTGCCGATCTGGCGTAAATACCGTTATCGGGCGTGTTTCCAGGCGGGCGCGCGCGATGCCTTTTCCGAGCAGATGTTTGCGTTGATCGGGTTGAGAGGGCAGCAGATTCGCAATGCGGCGCAATTGGACTGCAAGCGGCTGTTGCCCTACCTGGGGTTGCTTAGCCTGCGGGCATATTCGGCAGCCATGATCGAGACGGTGCTGCGCTACTACTTCAAGCACCGCCGCTTGTTCATCGAACAATGGGTCTTGCGCACGGTAGTGACGGCCGACTCGCAGAAAAACCGGCTGGGTGTTGCGAACAGCATGCTCGGCCATGACCAGGTACTGGGAAGTCGTGTCGCCGACTGTAGTGGCAAGTTCAGGGTGCATTTGCAGGGCCTGGGCTGGCACGCATTCCAAGGTTTTTTACCCACTGGCAAGGACTACCCGCTGCTGTGTGCGTTGGTGCGGCTGACCACGCGGGATCCTTTGGCGTATGACCTACGCCTCGTACTGGCCAAGGAAGAAATCAGGCCGTTGCACATTGGCGAACACAACGTTTGTCGACTCGGCTGGACCAGTTGGCTGGCACATGAGTGCGCCGACGGTGTGGTTCTGGTGCCAAGCAGCGCTCACTAGGGATGAATCATTATGATGAATGTGGATCTGCAACAACTTATCCAGACATTGACTACCCTGACCCGCCGAGATTTGGAGCGCGCTGCTGAACGCTGCGTAATGCGCGACGGCAAGGAAGTGCTGGTGGAAGACCTGCTGTTGACTTTGCTGGAGCATCACGACGGCCTTCTTGTACGGGCATTGGCTGATGCGGGTATCGAAGTTGGCGAGCTGCAAGCCACACTGCAGCCCAAGGGTGAGTCGAGTGCCTCGCGCAATCCAGTGTTTGCCCAGGCGCTTGTGCAGTGGCTCCAACAGGCCCTGATGGTTGCCCATCTCGAGCTGAGACAGACTGAGGTCGATCACGCCGCCCTATTGCTGGCACTGTTGCGTCACCCGCTAAACCACGCAGGAAGTGGCTATCAGCGTTTACTAGGCCGATTGGATGCGCAGCGTGTACATGGCTTCGTGTCCAGTCAGGCGCCTGAAATTCATCCTGCGCGCCAGGATGAGTCATTGCTGGAACGCTTCACCCAAGACCTGACACGCCAGGCTCATGAAGGGCGTATCGATCCGGTGTTGTGTCGCGATGCCGAGATCGGCCAGTTGATCGACATACTGATGCGCCGGCGCAAGAACAATCCAATACTCGTCGGCGAAGCCGGGGTAGGCAAGACGGCCGTTGTCGAAGGCCTCGCGCTGCGCGTTGCGAGCGCCCAGGTGCCGGCGCCTCTGCAAGATGTGAGGGTGTTGACTCTGGACATGGGCCTGCTCCAGGCCGGTGCAAGCATCAAGGGGGAGTTCGAACGGCGCCTCAAGGGCTTGATCGACGAGGTCAACGCCTCGGCAAAGCCCCTGATCCTGTTTATCGATGAGGCGCATACGTTGGTAGGCGCTGGTGCCCAGGCGGGTGCGTCGGATGCCGCCAATCTGCTCAAGCCGGCGCTCGCGCGTGGCGAGCTGCGTACCATCGCCGCCACTACTTGGTCGGAATACAAGAAATACTTCGAAAAAGATCCAGCATTGGCTCGGCGTTTCCAGCCTGTAATGGTTGGCGAACCCAGTGTCGAGCAGGCGATTTCGATCCTGCGCGGGCTGGTGTCGGTCTATGAGCGCAGCCATGGTGTGTATGTGCGGGACGACGCGGTGGTGGCGGCGGCGAAAATGAGTGCCCGTTACCTGGCCGGGCGCCAGTTACCCGACAAAGCGGTAGATGTGCTGGACACCGCCTGCGCCCGCTTGAGGATCAGCCGTGAAACAGCGCCGCTCGCGTTGCAACGCCTGTACGCGGAGCAAGCAGAGGGCACGCGGCAGCTCCAGGCTTTGAGCCGAGACAGGGACGAAGGGCTTACCGTCGATGAGCAAGTCTTGCGTGCGCTCAACCTGCGCATGGAAGGCATGCAGTGCGAGCGGCAGCATCTGGAGCAACATTGGCTGGAACAGAAAACAGTGGCGCAGCAGGTGTGCCCGCGCCTGGTGGCTGAGGTCATTAGCGCCTGGACCGGTATCCCGGTTGAGCAACTGGCACTTGAGCCCAGTGCGCGGGTCCTGGGCTTTGCCGATGCGCTGCGTTCGCGCATCCTCGGTCAGGAACACGCGGTGCGGGCCTTGGATCGCAATCTGCGCGCCGTTGCCACAGGGCTCAATAAAGCCGACGCGCCGGTCGGTGTATTCCTGCTGGTCGGCCCAAGTGGCGTGGGCAAGACCGAGACTGCGCTCGCCCTCGGCGATCTGCTGTATGGCGGTGAGCGTTTTGTCACCACCCTCAACATGTCGGAATTCCAGGAAAAACACTCGCTGTCTCGGTTGATTGGCGCGCCACCCGGTTATGTTGGTTTTGGCGAGGGCGGAGTGCTGACCGAAGCCGTGCGCCAACGCCCGTATTCGGTGGTGCTGCTCGATGAGGTTGAGAAGGCCGATCCGGAAGTGTTGAACCTGTTCTATCAGATTTTTGACAAGGGCCTGGCCAATGACGGGGAAGGCCGGGAGATCGATTTCCGCAACACTTTGATCCTAATGACTTCCAACTTGGGCAGCGAGCGTATTGGTGAACTGTGCGCAGGTGGTCAGCGACCTGACGTGCAGGTGCTGCAAGAGGCGATCCATCCGCTGCTGCGCGACCATTTCAAGCCTGCGTTGCTGGCCCGGATGCGCGTGGTGCCGTATTACCCCGTCACGGGTGAAGTTCTGTATGACTTGGCAAGGCTCAAGCTGGAACGACTGGGGCAAAGGTTGCAACTGCGCAAGTTGGTATTCAGCTATACGCCAGAGTTGGTTGCGCACATGGCCGAGCAGTGTATCCACAGCGACAGCGGCGCTCGTTACATTGACCAATGGCTCGAACTCCATTTGTTGCCGCAGGTGGTGGATCGGCTGCTGGAGGCCATGGCTCAGGGCGAATCCCTGGACCATGTGCATGCATACCTTGCGGGTAGCGGCTATCCAGTCTGTGAGTTCAGCCAATGAGGGACAACCGGTCCACCCAGATACCCCATCCCCTGGCCCACGCCGATGTGTTGCTTGGCTGGTTCATTCGCCTCGGAATTGATGGCGACGAAGCCACTTTGCCCGGGCTGTGCGTGGCGGCGGTGGCGCAACTGAGCCAGTGTGAACTCAGTCAATTGTATTGGCGAGATGAATCCACAGGCCGACTTGAACTGATCGCCCAGCATTTACCCGACGTGCTTGGCCTCGGCGATCTGGTCTGCACGGAGGACTTTCAGCATGAGCAGGTCTTGCACTACGTGCTTAGCCATCAAACTGCCTTGAGCCTGGAAGACCTCACAGGCAGCGTTTACGAATGCGGCTTCCTGCCTGCGATGGCGACGCCTTGGCGGGCGCTGTCATGCGTGCCGCTGTTCAACCGAGGCAGGGCTATCAACGGCGTGCTGCTGTGTGCCAGCCAGTGCCGGAAAAATCTGCACGACTGCATCACCTCCCTGGGCCAACTGGGCAGTTTTGCCTTGATGCAACTGGCTTTGTTGCGGCGTAGGTGCTCCTCAGAAAGCCTCAACCGGTCAAGTGGCTGCACGCTTCCCTCACGTACGGCATTTGGTTTGATCGGCAGCAGTACGGCCATGGATGAAACGTATCGCCTGATCGGCAAGGTTCTGCATACCCCCTACACCGTATTGCTGCGCGGCGAGACGGGCACCGGTAAGGAGGTGGTGGCGCGAGCGATCCATTCTGCGGGGCCGCGCAGCGGCAAAGCTTTCGTGGTGCAGAATTGTGCAGCGTTTCCCGAAGGGCTGCTGGAAAGTGAACTGTTCGGCTATCGCAAAGGCGCTTTCACAGGGGCTGAGCGCAACCATGCCGGGCTGTTTGACACGGCGCACGGTGGCACGCTGCTACTTGACGAAATCGGCGATATGCCACTGTCGCTGCAGGCCAAATTGTTGCGGGTGTTGCAGGAAGGTGAAGTCCGCCCCTTGGGCGCGAGTGCGGCACACAAGGTTGATGTGCGCATCATCGCCGCGACTCACCGTGACCTAGGCGCGATGGTGGCTCAAGGCAGTTTCCGTGAAGACCTTTATTACCGGCTGGCGCAGTTTCCCATCGAGTTGCCGCCCCTGCGCGAGCGCGACGGCGATGTGTTGCTGCTGGCGCGGGAATTCGCGCAAAAGGCTTCTGCTGCGCTTGGACGCGAAGCGGTGGCGTGGTCCAACGCAGCCCTCGATCAACTGTCGAGTCACACCTTCCCCGGCAATGTCCGTGAACTCAAATGCCTGGTGGAGCGTGCGGTACTGCTCTGTGATGACGGTGTGATCCTGCCGGCGCACCTGTCCTTGTCTGTGCCACCCACCAATGAGCCCATTGATACAACGTTGCGCCAACGCCTGGAGCGGGTAGAGCGGGTATTCCTGATCGATTGCTTGCACAAGAACCGTGGCAATCGCACCCGTACTGCGCGCGAGTTGGGCGTCGCACGGCGCACGCTGCTCTACCGGCTCGCGCGCCTGAAGATCCCCGTTGGCGATGTTCGCGAGGAGTGCTGATTTGGGAGCGTGTAGGCCCTTACTTTCATGGGAGATACCTGATGCCTTTTCATCCGTGGCAAGCCCTGGTGCTTGTGCTGTGTTTGCTGAGCGGCTGCAACGCCAATTATGTATTTGATGATGCCGACTACCGTCCGCTGGGTGATCCCCAGGCGGTCCGTCGTGGGCAGTGAGCAGAAAGGAGCGCTGCGATGCAATTAGTGTTTGAAGTCTGCAGTACCGCAAGCGGTGCGTCGCCTGCTCGCAAGACGTTTGATGGTGTCGGCGGCGTGATCGGCCGTGGGACAGGCTGTGACTGGGTCATCCCTGATGCCAGTCGCTTGATTTCCAGCCACCACGGCTTGGTCAGTTATCGAGAAGGTTGCTATTTCCTGACCGATATCAGCAGCAACGGTATCGGTGTGTCAGGAGGCATGGAGCGTTTTTGCAAGGGCCAGGCCCGGCTGATCAGTGATGGTGATGTGTACCAGTTGGGCAGGCTGGATATTCGCGCCCGGCTGATGGCACATGACCGGCAGGCCCTGGCGCGTGATGACGCGATTCCAGACGATGCGTACCTGGGGCTTGACCCTCTCCAAACACTGGATCGCGATCACCTTCACGACGATTCATCCGCACAGCAGGACGCTTTGCGCACGTCAACGCCGACAGCCGCCCAATCGCTATGTCAGGGGACTGTGGACCGCGATCACTTGGTCGTACCGACGTGGGCTGAGCCGGCCAGGGAGGTGATCTCTCCCGAGCCCATCACCGCCGCACCTGCCGCGTTGGAAACGTTCTGGTCGCAGTTCGCGCAAGCGTTGGGCCTGCAGGTGGACACGCTTGATATGCAGGGTCGCGAAGCCCTGGCGATAAGGGCGGCGGGCCTGCTCAGGCACACCATCGAAGGCTTGCAGCAAAGCCTACGAACCCGTGATGAACTTAACAGTGAGATCGATGGGGCGTTGGCCGACCCGCTGCTCAATACCCATAACCCACTGAAAACGTGTGCCGACAGCCACGCAGCCATGACGTTGTTGCTGGGCGCTGATGAGTCGAATCGCCTCTCTGCCGAGCAGGCAGTCGCTCAGGTGTACCGCGAGTTGCAAGTTCACCAACTGGCCTTGGTCGTGGCTTGCCAGGCCGCCGTACGGGGTGCATTGGCAGCCTTTGCACCTGGGCACCTGCTGCTGTGCTTCGAGCGTGAGGGTAAGCCTCCCAGGTTCCTTACAGATGGTGCCCATTGGCGAGCGTACCAGCGCCACTATCGACGGCTGACTGTCGAGGAACCTCTGGGCGAGCAGTTGTTGCGTAATGACTTTTCCAAGGCCTACGAGGAGCAGGTGCGCCTGGTCTCTACCTTGCACGCCGGTTACCCAGGATGATGTTCATGTATCGAGTTGCTGTTACATCAATGCTGTTAGCGCTTGCCCTGTTGGCCGGCTGTAGCAGCCTCTCACCGTTTTCAACCCTGACCAAACTGGACCTGAGATTGACGGCCAGCGACAAGGTCAATCCTGACCTTCACGGGCGTCCGTCACCGGTGGTGGTGCGACTGCTTGAGCTGCGGCACCCCGTGGCCTTTGAAAACGCCGATTTTTTCAGCCTCTACAGCCGGGCCGAGCAGGCACTGCCCAAGGATTGGGTGAGCAGCGAGGAGTTGGAATTGCGGCCCGGCGAACAGATGACGCTCAAGCTCAGCGTTGAGCCGCACAGCCGTTATGTCGGCGTGCTGGCGGCCTATCGCGACTTGTCTCACGTGCAATGGCGGTTGGTGTTGCCCGTGGGCCCGGGGCAACTGACCCGGGCCGAAATCGTGCTGGACCAGACGGGTATCCGGATGGCAGCGCCTCACACTGACAGGGCGGAGGATTGAGATGCAGATCCATAACGTTATCTGGCAGGAGGGCATGCTGCTAAGGCCCCAGCACTTGCAGCACAACGACCGGTACTACCATCGACAACTCAACCGTACCCGCCTGCTGAGCGGTGATGCCTGGGGTTTCCTGAGCTTGGACGTCGATGTGCAGTACCTCAACCTGGGCAAGGTGGTTGTCAACCAGGCCAGCGGTGTGTTGCCGGATGGCAGTCTGTTCGAGCTGAGCGGCGCGATGGAACCTTTGGTGTTGCAGGTACCTGCCAATGCGGGCAGGCAGGCCGTGTACTTGGCTTTGCCGCTGGCGACGGAGAATCAGGTTGAAGTGCGCACAAGGGAGCAAGGCGATGTCCTGGCGCGCTACGTTGCCTGTGAAACGGAAATCGGAGACTCGAATGCCGGCGTCGATTCACGTTGCCAGATCAACTGTGCACGCCCGGATTTGCGCCTGATGCTGGGGGAGGGACCCAGCGATCCGTGCTACGTGAAACTCCAGGTCGCCCAAGTGCAGGACTCCACCCATGAAGGCGGCGTGAGGCTGGATGCGGATTTTGTACCGACGTTCATCTATCTCCAGGGCTCGGGGTATGTGTCGTCATGCATCAAGGAGGTGATCAGCCTGCTGGCGACCCGTGGCGATGCGATTGCCGCGCGCATCCAGGCCAGTGGCACCTCTGCAGGGGCGCAGGTCGGTGACTTTCTTATGCTGCAACTGATCAATCGTGCTGAGTTGATATTGCGTCACTACCTGAGTCAGCCCCAGGTGCGCCCGGAGGCGTTATATCGGGAGCTTCTGTCGATTCTCGGCGAATTGTCGACGTTCGCCAGCGACAACAAACGCGCGCAGTTGGCGGTGCAGTATCGACATGGCGATCAGGGGGCGAGCTTTCGCGGGCTGATGGAAGGCCTTCGCAGCGTGTTGTCGTTGGTGCTGGAACAACAGGCCATCGAGCTGCCGCTGCAACAACGTCAATACGGGGTGCTGGTCTGTCCGGTAAGCGATCTCAAATTGTTGGGCGCCGCGACGTTCATTCTAGCGGCCACCGCCCAGTGCGATACGGAGGAGCTGCGTCATCGACTACCGGCGCATCTGAAGATCGGGCCCGTGGAACGTATCCGCGAGCTGGTGAACCTGCACCTTGCCGGCATCAAGGTCACACCGCTGCCGGTGGCGCCGAGGCAGATCCCGTTTCATGCCGGCAAGACCTATTTCATGCTCGAACTCAGCCCCCGTGACATCGCGCAGTTGGAGCAATCGGGTGGTTTTGCCTTCCACGCCAGCGGCGAATTCGCCGAGCTGGAACTTAACTTCTGGGCTATCAGGAACTGAACACCATGACTATGGACAGTGAATACCCGCAGGACGAAAAAACCGTGCTGCTTGACCGCGACGGGCTCGGCCCGGCGCAGGGGCCAGTTACGGACTTCCCATCGCCGCCCCGCTTCGAGCAACTGGAAGACCGAATGATTTATGCCGCCCACCTGCAGGGGGCACAGAACTTCAAAATGGGTGCCAACATCCTGATGGCAGCGGCCTGGGACCTTCTGTCGCAGGTTGTCCAGCTCAAGGTCAGTTCCGGTCGGGACAGCCTGCAGGCGCTCAATGACCAGCTTTCAGCGGGCGTCAACGCGTTTGAGACCCATGCCTTGCACCTGGGGGCAGAGCACAGTCAGGTGATGTCGGCGCGTTATGTGCTGTGCAGCGTCATTGATGAGGCTGTCGTCACCACGCCGTGGGGGAGTCGCAGCGACTGGTCAAAGAGGAGCCTGCTGAGCCGCTTTCACAACGAAACCTTCGGGGGGGAAAAGTTTTTCCAGTTGCTGGAGCGTTTGTCCCGCGATCCCGTCAAGCATGTGGCCATGCTGGAGCTTATGTACCTGTGCCTGGCGTTGGGGTTTGAAGGTAAATACCGCGTTATGGAGCGTGGAAGGGCGCAACTGGAAACGGTACACGATGCTGTGTACCGCCAGATCAGGCATGTTCGAGGCGACCGGCTGCCGGTATCCCTTTCGCCAGCGGCGGGGAGGGCATCCGGGGCACGGATACGCATCGTCTCCGCCACGTGGGTCGCAATCTGCGTACTGGCCGTTTTGCTCATGATGTATTCAGGGTTTGCCTGGGTGCTGGGCCAGGCGCGCATCACGACGCTGCAACCTTTTCAATCTTCGGTCTCAGGCCTGTTTCAGACGTCCTCTTAACGCAGGAAGCAATGAATGAACGCATTCTTCAAGGGCGTGGGTACGGTACTGCGCAAGAGTTGGGTATGGAGCCTGTTGCTGGTGTTTTCCAGTGCGCTGCTGGTGTGGTTTTTCGGGCCTCTGCTGGCGGTGGATGACTACCGTTTCTTGCAAGGCTCGACGTCCCGTTTACTGACCATCAGCGGGTTGTTGCTGTTGTGGGGGCTGGCAATGGTCGTGGTGGGTGCGCGCCGGACCACGCAACTGAATCAGCCTGAACACCATGAGCGTCATCAACGGCAGGAATTGATCAACAACGAAACCAGACACGTGCGTGGGCGCTTCAAGGAGGCGTTGCAGACGTTGAAAAGCTCCCGTCGCTACGGAGAGCGCAGCGAACGTTGGCGCAATGAGTTGCCCTGGTACCTGTTGATTGGCGAGCAAGGCAGTGGCAAGACCTGCCTGTTGGCTGCCAGTGGCTTGCAATCTCCGCTCGACCGAGCTGAAGCGGCGACGCCAGGCACGACTCCATACTGTGACTGGTATTTTGCCGAAGACGCCGTAATGGTCGAGGCGGCTGGCCGGTACTTGGACCAGCCAGACCACTCAGTCGATGCGGCAGGATGGTCGACACTGCTGGGTCTGCTCAAGACATGGCGCCGTACGCGGCCGCTCAATGGCGTAATAGTGACGTTATCAGTCGATACACTGTTGAGCAGCAATGAGCACGACCTGGAGCGCCACGCGCGTCATGTGCGTACCCGCCTGCATGAAATCCAGCAGACGCTGCATGTGGACGTGCCGGTGTATCTGGTGTTGACCCAGGCCGATCGGTTGGCCGGGTTTGCCGAGTTCTTTGACGCGCAGCAGGGCGACGCTGCAGAAGACGTCTTGGGTGGGCGACTGGTTGCGGGTGCGGCCGGCATCGACATCACCCAGGTGAAAGAACAGTTCGAGAACCTGTTGCAGCGCCTGGGTGCGGAGCTGATCCCGCGCTTGCATCAGGAGCGAAACAGGGAGCGTCGAGGCCGGATGCTCGACTTTCCGCGACAGGTTGCACGTATCGGTGACCATCTGTGCCTGTTTATCGAGACTGCGTTTTCCGCTCATCGCTACCAGCGCATCAACGGCCTGCGTGGGTTCTACCTGACCTGTGCGAAGACCGGCGATGTGCGCCCTCACTTCGTTCAGGGCTTGTTCAGTCGCGTGATCTTTGCCGAGGCCAATCTCGCCGGTTTGAATACCCCGGAGCGGCAGCGACTACGTCGGCGTCATGGGCTGCTGGCGCTTGCCGCCTCTCTGGTCATCGGGGCGGCAGCGGCGTTATGGGCGCACGGTTACGCGTTCAACCATCAGCGCCTGGCGCAACTGGCGGATTTGATCAAAACCCAGCCCTCCCGCCAATACAGTCCGGACGAGGGCCTTGCGTTGCTGGCGCTGCTGGACAGTCGCCTGGCTGCAACAAACGTGTTTGCACCGCTGGCAGAGGTCCGATGGGTTGATCGGGCAGCGTTGTATCAGGGGGAGATAAGTCGTCCGATTGTGGTCGGCGCTTATGAAGAAGCCTTGCGCCAGCAACTGCTGCCCCATGTGACCATGCTGCTCGAAGGCCAGGTGCGAGGCAGCCTGAGTGACCGCGAGCGGTTGCTGGACAACCTGCGCGCCTACCTGATGCTCAATCTGCGTGAGCGGCGTGATGCCGAGTGGCTGGCAAAGCATGTGGCTGGCCAGTGGTCGGGGGATGCTTCGACGCATAAGCGTTTGAGTGAACACTTCACGCGGCTCCTTGAACAACCGATTTTGGCGCCTTTGAATGATGAGTTGATCGCTCAGGCTCGCTTGGTACTGCGCGGTGAGTCGCTGGCGGAAGTGGTCTATCGGGCGCTGCGGGAACAAGCGCGGAACCTGGAACCTTACCGCCTGGCCGAAGGTCCGGCGCTCTCGAGGGGCGAGCTACCCATACCGGGTTTCTACACTAAAAAATACCTGCAGTTTTTCGAGAAACAGGGCCATCAGTTGGTTAATTCCATTGCTCAGGATAACTGGGTGCTTGGCGAAGGCACTGACCTCAGTGCGATGGATCTACGCAGGTTGATGCAGGCGTTGGAGCAGCGCTATTTCAGTGAATACGCCGATGCCTGGAGTGACGCCCTGGGGCGGGTCAGGCTGTTGGAAAGTTCTAGTCTGAGACAAGGTGCGGAGCAGCTTGCAAGCCTGACTTCCGCTCAGTCGGCATTGGTGCAAATGTTGCAGCAGGTTCGCGAAAACACACGCTTATCGCCGAGCCTGGATCGATTTGATGCAGCAAGCCAGCAGGTTGGTGAGTTGGGCGCGGCAGCCACCGGCGTGCTGACCAGAACGTTATCGCGCCAGGCGCAGGCTGATCCTGCCCGGCGTGCGTTGCAGCGCCGCTTCGAGCCTTTGCATCAGTTGCTTGATGAAGAGCAGAACCCTGGGGCCGAGTTGACGCAGACCTTGCGCTTGATCGATGAGCTGCAGTTGCAATTGTCGACACTGAACCGAGAGAGTTCGCCGGAGCAGGCTGCTTTCAGAATGGCCAGGCAACGCATGGACGGGCAGCAACCGTTATTGGGCAATCTGCGTGACGCGGCTGCCCGCTTGCCGCAACCGCTCAGGGGCTGGTTCGAAGGGGTGGCCGACCAGAGCTGGGGCCAGTTGCTCGATGGCGCGTATGGGTATGTGAATCAGCGTTATCAAAGTGAGGTCTATGGTTTCTATGCCAAGGCTATCCAGCGCCGATACCCCTTCGATGCTCACGCCGGCAGCGATGTTGCCCTGGGCGATTTCCAGGCGTTCTTCAAACCACGGGGCGCCATGGCGCGCTTTTATGAGGGTTACCTGCGGCCATTTGTCAGTGTCGAGGGCACCCGTTATCGCATGCGGGCCCTGGAAGGCCGCAGCCTGCCGATGGCGCGCTCGCTCCTCGACCAACTGACCAAGGCGCAGACCATTCGCCAGGGGTTTTTCACCGAGGATCAGGGTGATTGGGCCGTGCGGTTTACGCTGGCGCCCTACAGCCTGGACCAGGCCGTCAGCCGGGCGACGCTGCGAGTGGGCGACCAGCAGCTGGAGTACCGTCACGGCCCAATCGTGCCGATGGCGTTTCATTGGCCGAACGAGGTAGAAAACGGTCGCAGCAGCCTGGTGCTGGAGCGCGGTGCGGAGCGGCCCCTTGGGATTGAAAAAGACAGTGGCGCCTGGTCGTTGTTCCGGTTTTTCGACCTGATGCAAAGCGAGCCTGCCAGTGGAAGGGATGCGCAGATACTCAAAGCCGAGCTGGCCGGCCTGCGTGCCAATTACCTGCTCACCAGCCAACGCAACCCAAGCCCGTTCCAGATGGCGACATGGCGCACCTTTCGCCTGCCGAAGCAACTGTGAGCAGGGCGCACCCTTGGCGCAGTGCCGGGCGCACGGCGCAAGGCAAGAATCGTGCGCGCAATGAGGACGCGTTCCTGGATTGCCCGCAAGGTGGTTGTTGGGCGGTCGCCGATGGAATGGGTGGCCATCAAGCAGGCAATGTCGCCAGTCAATGGGTAGTCAGCAGCCTTGCTGCGCTGGCGGGGCAAGGGGGCTTCGATCAACGGATCGGGGCTGTGCAACGCTGCCTGAGAGGCCTCGACAGTCAGTTGCAACCTGCCGATGGCTTGGCGGGCATCATCGGCAGTACGGTGGTGGTGCTGTTACTCGAACACAACCGTGCGGCCTGTATCTGGGCAGGAGACAGTCGATGCTACCTTTGGCGTGGGCAGCGCCTGTACCAGCTCTCGCGTGACCACTCCCTGCAGCAACACCTCATGGATAAGCAACAACTGAGCCCAGAAATGGCCCAGGCTCATCCAGGCGCAAGGGCGTTGACTCGTGCAGTTGGAGCCCGGCAGCCGCTGAGCCTCGAGATACTGGAGCTGCGCCCCCATCCCGGAGATGTATTTTTGTTGTGCAGCGATGGCCTGTACCAAGGGCTCAGCTACAGGGAACTGGGGAGGGCCATGAGTGCAGGTACGCCACGGCAGGTGGTGGAGCAGCTATTCAGCGACGTATTGCGGGGGCCGGCGCGGGATGACCTCACCGCCGTGGTGATCCAGCCATGAGCGCGGCGGCAGGCCCGCCCAACCTGCTGGCGGGGCGCTATCGCCTTGAACGAATCCTGGGTACTGGCGGCATGGGCGTGGTCTATCGGGCCCGGGACCTGATGCATGAGGCGTTCGGCGAGCCCGACTGCCGTGTGGCGCTGAAGCTGTTGGGCGAGACCCTTTCTGCCTCCGCCGACGCTCATGTGTTGCTGTACAGCGAATTCGCCCTGACCCGAAGTCTGTGCCATGACCATGTGGTACGCGCGTTTTCATTCGAGGTAGACACCACGCACCAACTGGCATTTTTCACGATGGAAGTGATGCCGGGCCTGACCCTGGATCGCATGCTCCCGGAGTGTCCGCAGGGGCTGGCATGGCAGGAGCTGCAACCCATGGCCCTGCAATTGCTGGATGCACTGGCCTATACCCATCGGCAAGGCGTCCTGCATGGGGATGTGAAACCGGCGAATATCATGGTGGGGGAGCAAGGGGTACGCTTGTTCGATTTTGGCCTGGGCCATGCCGAGACGCAGGCAAAAGCTGGGTTGCCGAGCTTAAGCCGCAGTCGCCTGAATGCCTGGACGCCGGCTTATGCGGCGCCAGAGCTGATAGCGGGAGGGTTACCGTCGGCCAGTGCCGATTTGTACGGGGCTGCCTGCGTGCTCTATGAACTGGCCGAAGGCCGGCGCCCCGGCGAGCGCCAGCAGAATCAGCGACTGCGTCGGCCCAGGCAGTTGCCCAGGCACTGCTGGCCTCCTTTGTGTTCAGCATTGGCGATGGACCCCGAGCAGCGAACGGTCGGCGTCGCCGAGTTGCGCGACGCGTTGGCGGGCCGGCGTCGTTGCTGGTTCCTGAGCTAGTGCGTCAACCGGGTAGGTCATGCAACTTGCAGTACTCGCTCCAGCCCAGGCCCGCCATCTGCGCCACTTCCCTGTGCACCTCAAGGCGCTGGGCTTCGAAGGCTTCGGCGGACTCGGAGGTCAGTTTGAGGGTCAATTCCCAGGCAAACAGGCCTTGGCGTTCGGCTTCCGCTTCGAAGGCTTCATGCAGCCGCTCGGCGCGGTACTGCGCCAGGGTTTCGCCCTTGGCCTGGGCGGCCAGCGGGTTCAGGGTATTGAGTTCGGAGGCCACATCGGGGTGTTCGTTGAGGAACCTGTCCAGTGCTAGCTGGTGGTTATCGCCAGGTGGTGACAAAGGCTTGCTCCAATCAAGGGCCGGATTCCGGTCGGTGGGATGCACAGAGGCGACGCGCGCGTTTGCGCAGCCGGCGGTAGGTCCAGGCGCGTATAGGGTTGAGTAAAAACAATAACAGATAGGCGCTCAGCACGATGGCCAAGTCCACAGAGCTATCGCTGGGGGACCCGGTCGCTCGTTCAATAACGCCCCTGCTGGTCAACAGCAGCGCAACGCCGAACACCCACAGCAGCACGTTGAACAACAGCGGGTGCCCCTTCATTGGCAGCTTACTTTGCATAGCCAGCTTACCTCCCTGGTGCCTGCTGCCTTCGCAAACAACCTTCCTTGATCAGTTGAGTCCCCGGCGCCGCGAGCCTGCACACATAAACACACAGACAGTCAGTATTGAAGCAGACTCCGCGATTGGCCCAGCTCAGAAAAGTCAATTATTTGGAAAATTTCAGCGAATTTCCTGTCATCCATTGTTGAAAAAACACCCGGATGAATGGCAAAAAGCTTTCGCTCACTGTGCCAGGACGTGTAGCGTTAGCCCGTGTTTCCGGCGCTGCCTTCCAGGGACAGTGGGCGATGGGCAGAGGGATGGGTTATGGCGCAATCGCTGTTCAAGCTTTTCTTCACCCAACGCCTGGCCGCCTTGGCCAGCACTGAGTCGCTGCGAGCGATCCGCGAAGGGTTGTTGTGGATCCTGCCGTGCCTGCTGGTGTCGGCGAGCTTTCTGATCCTGTCTGAATGTGCCCGCGTGCTTGGCTTCGACCCGCCGGTGGTGGCGTTCCTCGCCGGCCTCCACAATCAGATCAGCTCCGTCATTCCACTGCTGGTGGCCGCTTCCATTGGCTACATGCTGGCGATCCAGTATCGCCTGCCGCAACTGCCGGTGGCATTCCTGTGCCTGGCTCATGTGGTGGTGGCGACGTTTGTCCTGCGGGACTACCCGCGCGCCTCGGCCACCTTCGTACTGTTTATCGCGATTGCTTCGCCGCTGTTGAACGTGCCGGCCATTGCCTGGCTGCACCGTTACCGCTGGACCCGGCTGGTCAACGAAGACCTGGTGGGGCACAACCTGCGGGGCACGATCAACATGGTGGTGCCGGGGGCCATCACTGCCTTGGCGTTGGTGGCAGTGCTGTCCTTGTTGTTGCAGGTGCCCTATATGGCCCAACTCCAAGGGCCGCAGGTACTCAATGCGTTGGAATCGCCCTATGGCAGCGGCCTGTTTGTGACATTGATGAATTCGCTGCTGTGGTTTTTCGGGATCCACGGTGTGTACGCCATGCAACCGTTGTTCGATGTGCTGGACCAGGCCGTAGTGCTCAATAGCACGGCGTCGGCAGCGGGCGAGCCGATCAAGTATGTGTTGAACAGCGGCCTGTTGGGCAGCTTTGCGTTTATCGGTGGTTCGGGCGGTGCATTGTGCCTGTTGCTGGCGATCCTGCTGTTCTCCAAGAGCCAGTCCATGCGCCTGTTGGCGGTGGCGAGTTTGCCGCTCTCACTGTTCAACGTCAGTGAAGTGCTGCTGTTCGGTTTACCGATCATTCTCAACCCGCGCTTGTTCTTACCGTTTCTGATCGTACCTGCGTTGAATGCCATGGTGGCGTTAACCGTGGTGCAGATGGGGTGGGTGTCGCCAGCAGTGGTCAGCGTACCGTTCACTGCGCCTGTGCTGCTCAATGCCTATCTCAGTACCCACGGCGACCTGGCGGCGGTGGCGCTGCAACTGGCACTGCTGGCCCTGGGCACGCTGGTGTACGCGCCGTATGTGCACGCGATTCATCGCCAGGCCACTGAGGGCGGCACGGTATACCTCAAGTCCCTGGACATGACCTTCCGCGGCCTTGAAGAAAAGGGCCGGTTGCGCGAGCTGGACCCGGTGCTCGCTTCGCACAAGACCTTGGCGCGCCAGGCCACTGAGCTGAGCCGCATCCAGCAGATCAGTGACTACGAGTTCTACCTCGAATTTCAACCGCAGGTCTCGACTCGCACAGGCCTTTGCACCGGCTGTGAGGCGCTGATGCGTGCCCGTGATGCCCAGGGCACGGTGCATTCGCCGTGGGAGTTCCTGCAATGGCTGGCCCAGGCGCGGTTGATGCCGGACGTGGATGTGTGGGTGGCATCCCAGGCGGTTCGCCAATACCAGAAGTGGCAAAAACTTGGCTTTGCCTTGCCGATGACCATCAATATTTCCAGCGCGACCCTGACCGACGCGGCCTATGGCGAGCGCCTTGTGGAGATTCTGGCCCAGGCCCACGGGCAGGTATCGGTGGAAATCACCGAGGACGCGCTGGTCAGTGATATCCAGGCCACGCGCCGGACCATCCAGAAGCTGCAAGCCATCGGCGCCAAGGTTTACATCGATGACTTCGGCACCGGGTTTTCGGCCTTGAGTTACCTGCACCAGTTTCCGGTGGACTTCATCAAGATCGACCGCAGTTTCGTGGTGGCCCAGCATGATCCCAAGGGCGCTCAGGTCATGACCGGCATGTTGCGTTTTTGTGAGGCCCTGAACCTGGGTGTGGTGGTGGAAGGGGTAGAGACTGCCGAGCAGTTAGCCTTCCTGAACACCGGCGCCGAATTGATTATCCAAGGCTGGTATTTCAGCAAGGCGCTTCCGGGCGATCAGTTGGAAGGCTTTGTGCGAGCGCGTGCCGCGTTAGCCAAGGGCTAATAACCGCGCTGGGTCTGCTCGATTTCCTCGACCAGGCCGTCTATCCCAGCCAGACGTGCGCGGTTGTCATGGTCCCAGGGGTGAAAACCGGGTTTGAAGTAATGCAACCACGGCACCAGCATCCGTGGGAAAACCCCCTTGGGCCCATACAGAAACTTCAGCATGCGCCAGAAGCCTTTCAGGTGCCCCCCCGATTTGCGGTCGGCAATCAGCAGGCGCAGGTGGAAATCGAATACCACCAGCCAGAAGAGCAACGTGGTGGTCAGCATGGTCCCGGTGCGTAGCAGGTAACGCTTGGGGCCGGGCTTGATCACGCGGTTCCACACATCGAAGGCCACGGCCTTGTGTTCGGTTTCCTCCAGAGCGTGCCAGTACCACATCTGCTGGTAGCCTTTGAGTGAATGGCCGAAACGCGTCGGGTCGCTAAGGAGTATTTCCGCCAGCATCGCGGTGTAGTGTTCAAGCGCAATGGTCACCGCGAGGTTGAAGGACGGCGGCAGATGTTTTTTCTGCAGATCGAGGATGAATTTAAGCCGTCGGTCCAGGGTGTGTGCCGGCAACCCTGCAGCTTGCAGCAGGTTGTTGTAGGCCACGTGCTCACGGCTGTGCATGGCCTCCTGGCCGATAAATCCCTGGACCTCTTTCTTCAGTTCAGGATCATCAATGTGCTGGCGGTAGTGGCGCACGCTGTCCATGAAAAACAGCTCGCCCTGGGGGAACAACAGCGACAACGCGTTGAAAAAATGCGTGATGAACGGACCCTGTTCATGCCAGTCCTTGATGCGCTCGGCGGGCAGGTCAAAATGGATGTCACGGCGGATCGGCAACATAGTGCATGCTCCTGTTCAGAGGCGGGGCTCGTCGTTGGTTTCAAACACCGGCGTGCGGGCTTTTGGGGCCATGCGCTTGCTGGCGAGTACCACCAAGGCTTGATAGGCCGCCGGCAGGCACCGGGCGAGCAGGTCGAGGAAATACGCGTCGCGGCCGATCAGCACACGACGCTTGTTTTTGCGCACGCCTTGCAGGATCACTTTGGCGGCTTGGTCTGCGTCAGTGATGAACAGCTTCTCGAAGTCGGCGCGGGCCTGCTGTTCGCTGTGGATCAGGAAACCCGTCATGTTCGCGTCGATACGGCTGCTGCGACAGATATCGGTACGAATGCCTCCCGGGTGTACGCAGGTGGCAGAGACGCCGCAGCGCTGCATATCCAGCTCTTGGCGCAGGGATTCGGTAAAGCCGCGCACGGCGAACTTGGTAGCGTTGTAGCCACTCATGCCGGGCTGGGCAAACAGGCCGAATACGCTGGACGTGTTGACTATGTGCCCGTCACCCGAGGCTTTCAGATACGGCAGGAACGCCTTGGTGCCGTGGACCACGCCCCAGAAGTTGATGCCGACAATCCATTCCAGGTCGGCGTAGTCCACACCTTCCACCGTGCTCGACAGGGCCACCCCGGCATTGTTGAACACCAGGTTGACCTGGCCGTGTTCGGCAACGCAGCGCGCGGCCCAATCCAGCATGGCCTGGCGGTCGGAAACATCCAGCACCTGGGTGGTGATCAACACGGGGGCCAAGGTCGAGGTCTTGATCAACGCCTCGGTCTGTTCCAAGCCCTGGCTGTTTTTGTCCGCCAGCGCCAAGTGGCAACCTTCCCGAGCCAGGGCCAGGGCGAGGGCGCGACCCATGCCGCATGCCGCGCCGGTAATGGCCGCTACGCGACCGTTGAATGACTTCATGACAGGCTGCCTTCTGCGGTGGAGTGGGGCGCCGGCACTGGACGGCTGGGCGCGTTGACCGGTAGCAGGTCGGCCACGTAGTCCTTGAGCGCAAACTGCCGGGTGACCTGCTTGAAGCGCCAGGTCGAGCCGGGCCATAGGGTGGTGTTCTTGCCCGTGCGCGGGTCGAGGTACCAGCTTTGGCAACCGCCGGTGTTCCAGATGGTGCGCTTGAGCTTGTCTTGCAGCTGTTGGTTGTAGGCGCTTTCGACACTGGGTTTGACGTCGACAGTGGCGATGCGATGCCGCTGCATGTGCTGGAGTGCGTCGAGGATGTAGGTGACCTGGGCTTCGATCATCAGGATCATCGAGTTATGCCCCAGGCCGGTGTTGGGCCCGACGATCAGGAACAGGTTGGGATAGCCCGGCACGGTGGTGCCCTTGTAGGCGTGGGCGCCGTCTTGCCAGGTGTCCATCAGGTCCACGCCACCGCGCCCGATGATGCAATCGCGGGGCAGGGGATCGGTGGCTTGGAAGCCGGTGCCGAAAATCAGGCAATCGGCCGGGTGCTTGATGCCGTCGGCGGTGATCACACCGTCAGCTTCAATGCGTACCACGTGTTCGGTGACCACATCGACATTGCTGCGCGACAACGCTGGGTAGTAGTCATTGGAAATCAACACGCGCTTGCAGCCGATGGTGTAGTCCGGGGTCAGCGTTTTGCGCAGCGAAGGGCGAGCCACTTGTTTATGCAGGTGGCGCAGGGCGATTTTCTGCACCATCTTCATCAGCCGTGGGTGCAGGGCGAAGCCGATTACGCGGCCTTCCAGCGCCCAGTAGAAGGCGCCGCGCACCAGGCGCTGAGTGAAGGGCAGGTGCTTGAACAGCCAGCGTTCGAAGGGCGAAACCGCGCGGTCGGGCTTGGGCATGATCCACGGCGGGGTGCGCTGGAACAGGTCCAGGTGAGCCACCTGCGGCGCGATCTGTGGCACGAACTGAATGGCACTGGCGCCGGTGCCGATCACTGCCACGCGCTTACCCTTCAAGGCGTAGTCGTGATCCCATTGTTGGGAGTGAAAGCGCTTGCCCTTGAAGCTGTCGAGCCCGGGAATTTCCGGCAGCGCTGGGCGCGACAAGCCCCCCATGCCCGATACCAGTACCCGCGCACTGACCTGACGGCCATCGCTGAAGCTCAACTGCCAGCGTTGCCGTTGGTCGTCGAACACCGCGCGTTTGAGGCCCATGCCGAAGCGCAGGTAGGGCGCGAGCCCAAAGCGCGTGGCGCATTGTTCCAGGTAAGCGCGGATCTCTGCCTGCGGCGCGAACTGCCGCGTCCAGTCCGGGTTGGGAGCAAAGGAAAACGAGTACACATGCGACTGCACATCGCAGGCGCAACCCGGGTAGTGGTTGTCCCGCCAGGTACCCCCGAGCGTGTCGGCCTGCTCGGCGACAAAGAAGTCGGTGAACCCGGCCTCCTTGAGCTTGATCGCCATGCACAGGCCGGCAAAGCCTGAGCCGATGATGGCAATGTCGATTGAATCACTCTGGGCATTCATAAGCAGTCCTTCGTGGGCATCGGGTGTGCTCCCTTTCTTGTTTTGTCTTTTAGATAGAACACCATTGCAAAGAAAAATTGAATTACTTATTTTAAAAAAGATTTTAAATAATCTACCTGAAAATATCGCCTACGCTAGTCCCCGGTTCCTCATGTGCGATTTGTCCGACGGACAGGCACGACGTTAGGTCCAGGGTGTGGACGATAGCTGAGGCCTTGATCAATTCCGGTCGGGTCGCCAGCAGCAGGGATGCAGAGGACCGAGCTATGGCTGTTGAATGGGTTGTTGCTGCGGCTGTGTTTATGGGCGTGAGCGCCGCGTTGTGGGGGTTCAGTGTCTGGATGACGCGGCGTATCGAAGCGGCCGTTCCGAGCAACGGGCGTTTTGTGGAAGTGAATGGCGAGCGCTTTCACTATTACGAGGAGGGCAAGGGCCCACCGCTGTTGATGATTCACGGGCTGATGGGCAGCAGTCGCAACCTCACCTACGCCTTGTCCGGCCAGTTGTGCGAGCACTTTCGAGTGATCACGCTTGACCGTCCGGGGTCGGGCTATTCCACGCGCCATAAAGGCACCGCCGCGGACTTGCCGGCCCAGGCGCGGCAAGTGGCAGCCTTTATCGACACGCTAGGCCTGGCCAGACCGCTGGTGCTGGGCCATTCCCTCGGCGGCGCGATCTCACTGGCGCTGGCCCTGGACCACCCGCATGCGGTGTCCGGCCTGGTATTGGTGGCACCACTGACCCATCCGCAACCCACATTGCCCTTGGTGTTCTGGTCACTGGCGATACGACCGGCCCTGCTTCGGCGTTGGGTGTCATACACCCTGACCGTGCCAATGGGCCTGCTCACGCGCCGCTCTGTGGTCAAGGGCGTGTTCGCTCCGGACACTGCCCCAGAGGATTTTGCTACCCGGGGCGGCGGGCTGCTGGGCATGCGGCCCGACAACTTCTATGCGGCGTCCAGCGAGATCGCGCTGGTCAACGATTACCTGCCGGACATGGTCAAGCGCTACCCGCAACTGACGCTGCCGGTCAGCCTGATCTATGGCGCGCGTGACAAGGTCCTGGACTTTCGCAAACACGGGCAGGCCCTGGCTGACAGGGTCCCCGGCCTGAAGCTGCAGGTGGTGGAAGGGCGCGGCCATATGTTGCCGATCACCGCCACGGCGCGGGTGGTCGAGGCGGTACTGCAATTGGCCAAGCGTGCCCGGCCGCCGGAAACCGCCGCGATCCTGCATCCGCCATTTGCCTTGGCGAACAAATAATCGTGGCCTCCACTGCGCGGTGGACGGTCCGAGATGCTTGCCCTAGAGACCTGACCAAACGGCAGAAAAACAGACTGCCCAGTCACGCGGAAAAGGCCTCGAAAAAATAGTTGACGACCTATCGATTCCGCGCTATTTATTTAAAAAAATATTTCAATGTTTATTTTGAAATGATTTTTGAAATGCCTAAGAGCGAATAAAAATGAAAAAAACGCCTTTTATCGCATGGTTGATTTCCCGGAGCATTCAGCGCTCCCTGAACCTGTTTTCTGCCTCCCTGCCGCGGAGGTTGCCATGAATCAGACTCTGGCAGCCCCAAGCGTATGGACCGACGGCAAGCGTCATCTGTGGTGGCTGGGCATCACGCCCCTGGCCACGCCATTGCTCTCCGGTGCACTGGCCATCTGCACCGGTATCCAGCAACTCTGGTGGGTCGGCGTGCTGGTGATCTTCGGCCTGATTCCGCTGATCGACAGCTTGCTCGGTGAGGATGTGAGCAACCCGCCCGAATCCGCCGTCAGCCACCTCGAATCCCAAAGCTATTACCGCTGGATCGTCTACACCGGCGTGCTGTTCGTCATCTCATCGGTGGTGATCACCGGTTGGCTGGCCGCCGGCGGTATCGACTGGATCATCCGGGGTGGTTTGTTGCAGGCTGCGGCGAACCTGGAACCGTCCAACTGGCTGTCCCACGCCGCCAGCTACATCACTGCGCGCACTCAACTGCATGGCGAAGCGAGTTGGTTTACTTACCTGGGCATGGCCATGTCGACAGGTGCCGCTACCGGCATCGCAATCAACACGGCCCACGAACTGGGACACAAGCCCAACGCGCTGGAAGTGTTCCTGGCCAAGGTCACCCTGGCCCCGACCTTTTACGGGCACTTCTACACCGAACACAACCGTGGCCATCACGTACGTGTGGCTACCCCGGAAGATCCAGCCAGTTCGCGCCTGGGGGAGAGCTTCTGGGCCTTCCTCCCGCGCTCGGTATGGCTCAGTGCCCGTTCGGCGTGGAACCTGGAGCGCGAACGCCTGCGCAAGCTCGGCTTGCCGGCCTGGCACTGGCAGAACGGGGTACTCAGCGCGTGGATGTACAGTGTGGTGTTGTGGGGCGCGATGATCGCCTGGTTGGGGGCGGCAGTGATCCCGTTCCTGATCATTCAGGGTATCTACGGCTTCTCGCTGCTGGAAGTGGTGAACTACGTCGAGCATTACGGGCTTAAACGCCAGAAGTTGCCCAACGGTCGTTATGAGCGTTGCTCACCACGGCATTCATGGAACAGTAACCGTATTGTCACCAATATCTTTCTGTTCCAATTGCAGCGGCACTCCGATCACCATGCCAACCCAACCCGTAGTTATCAGTCGTTGCGCCACTTTGATGAGTCGCCGCAACTTCCCTACGGCTATGCGAGCATGATCGTCTGGGCCTATGTGCCTTATTTATGGCGACGTCGCATGGATCATCGAGTGCTGAATCATTATGCCGGGGATATCACCCTGACCAATCTTCAACCGTCACAGCGCTTGAAGTATCTGGAGAAGTACAGCGGCAGTGCCAAGCCGTTCTGAAGTGAATTAAAACGTGTGTTACGCGCTCGGGATCTGTGCATCGCGCAGGTCTCTATCGCCCAGGACTCTTAAAATTAGTTGCAAAAAAGTTGTTTGACCCGAACAAAAATAATTTCAAGGGAAGGACGTACATCATGCAATCACCTGCCAAGTTCACCACCCATATCGTATTGGCCGCGCTGGGCCTGATCGTCTACCACCAGGCTCAAGCTGCGCGCATTGAGCCAGCCGGCAGTGCGTTTGACGCCCAGGGCCCCATCAGTTTTTCCAAAGGTGCGCTGATCAGCGCCGACTGCACCATCAAGGTCGCCGGCAAAGTGGCGGCCGACGGCTCATCGGTGAATGTCGACAAAGTTGAATTCGATGGCGGCCTCAAATGCAGCCGAGTCGAAGCCGTTAACCTGCCCTGGGTATTAGTTGCCAAAGACACCAAGAGCGGTTCCATGTCGAACATCAGCGTAGATGTGCATGCGTTTGGCCTGGGTGGTAAGTGCGGGCCTTCTACCGCCGAGGGTACATGGGATAACGCCACCGGTAAGTTGGAAGCCGCGAACGTGCCGATTGGCGAAGACTGCACAATCAAGACGGTGTCGATCAAGATGCCACCGAACTTCAAAGTGGTTGAATAACAGCAAATGTTGTTGCGGTAATTGAATTGAGATTTGGCTGGAAAGGGAAGTTCTGCAGTTTCACCGTGACCTCTCGTTCATGGCCATTACCCCCTGGCGAATGACTCGCCATAACATGTGAGGAAAAACAATGAAAAGTTTGAAAACCCTCGTATCGTTGTCTGCTTTGGCTGTTTGCATGGGTGCTGCTTCGATGGCCAATGCGGCTTCGATCAGCCCTGAAGGCCCCTTTACCACCACCGCAGGTTCCATCGTGGTGCAATCACCGTCTTCATTCGGCGGCAGTGTGACCTGTGGCATCACTTTCAGCGGTACTGTCAGTGGCGGTGTTGCCACTATCACCAATGCCGCACTGACCGGAGGTGGCTTGTGTGCTTTGCCTACGCTCAAGAGCATTCCGTCGCCAGGCTGGGTGCTGACTGCGTCGTCGGCCACTGAAGGCAAAGTGGCAAACGTTGGTTACACCATTAAAAAGACTTTTATTATCCCCGGCACCGACTGCGGCCCATCCTCCATCAATGTGACCTGGAATGCTTCGTCTCACACCCTTACCGCGGCAAACCAGCCTCTGAGTGGCGGTTGCAACATTGTATCGCTGACTACCACTGCCTCTGGTCTGACGGTTAACCCATAACGGGCACACGTTACGGAACGCAGGGTTGATCACCCTTTGAAAGGCCGGTGCCTCGTTTGAGGTGCCGGCTGACGTAGAAAGCCGGCAATGCCGGAAGCGAATAATAATAAGGAGTGCCGCATGATCACTAAGAAACAACAGGCTCATACACTGTTGGGGTTGGCAATACTGGGGGGGCTGATGACGGCCGCTACCGTGCAGGCGGGTGGGTTCTCTACGCCGACTTACGGTGCCCCAGGTTGGGGCCGGGCGTTCGGCGGCGGTTCTCTGTTCAAGAATGACCCAAGTTCTGCATACAACAATCCGGCAGCGATGGCGTTCGTCGATCAATCCGTGGTTCAACAAACCGTCGACTATGCCCGGATCAAGATCAAATACACGGGGCAGTCTTACGATTACACCGGTAATCCGGCCAGCAATACCGCAGTGTCGCCCGATGGTAGCTTTGATCAGAGCACTGCAACCGTCAATAACAACAATGGCGGCCAGGGTGGTTTCACCGCGTGGCTGCCAACCGGGTTTCTGGTGATCCCGATTGGCGACCGCTTTGCATTCGGCCTCAGTCAGGTCGTGCCGCAAGGCATGCGCAGCACCTGGAATGAAAATTCCAAGTTTCGCGACTTCGCCGTGGACACCAAAATTGAAACCGTCGGCTTGACGGGGTCCTTATCCTTCAAGGTGCGCGACGACTTTTCCATCGGCGGTGGCATGATCGTCCAACGTAGCCAAGGCTTCGTCAGCCAGAACATCGATCTATTCTCGGCTGCTTCGGTCTCTCCCGGCTTGGGTAACGGGGCGTTCCCGCCAGGCGTAGGTACTGCGCTGATGCGGGTCAAAGTGGACAATGTTTCCGTTGGCTGGTTTGGTGGCGTTGTGTGGAAACCGACCGACAAAGACTCCTTGGGTCTGAACTACCACGCCAAAATCAAAAACAAGCTGACGGGTAAGTACAAGGTTCGGGCCGATGCACTGAACAACGGCTTGATGACGGACGATTCGATCTTTGGTGATGGCAAGACGCTGGTTGAAACGGCGTACCCTGGACTGAAATTGTTCCCCAATGGCGCCAATGCCAGCACGCAGTTGGATATTCCGGCGACTGCCGCTATCGACTGGGTGCACCAGTTCAATGATCGTTGGACGTTAGGCGTCAGCGCCGTGTGGACGCAATGGTCGTCCTTCAAGGACCTGACACTCAAGTCCAATGGCTCGACGATTGTTGCCATTCCTTATAATTATCAGGACACGTGGATGTACTCCCTGGGGGGCGATTTCAAGGCCACGGATGAGTTGACCTTGAGGGCAGGCGTGGCGTATGACCAGACGCCGACCCGTAATTCGACGCGCGATCCGCGCATCCCCGACGGCGACCGCTATTTTGCATCGCTGGGCGCGGGTTACGACGTCAAGGCCATTCCCGGCCTGACACTGGATGCCGCGTATTCTCACCAATTCGTTCAGAAGGTCAATATCAAAACCCAGAACGTCGATCGTCTTGGTGGTGGCCGTCTTGACGGCACTGCCGAGTCTTCAGGCGATGTCGTCAGTTTGTCGGCCACCTACAAGTTTTAACCCCGTTATGGCGTGAGCATCAAGCGCATCTTGGTGTTCGCGTCATAACCCCTCTCGATGGCTGGTCAAGTCGGATGACTCGCGCTCGCCATTTTTTTGCCCGGACATTCACTGTGGCGGTTCTCCTGCCAGTCCCCCTGTAATTATCAGCCTTGAGGCAACTTTCCTACATTAACCCGAGCATATTCGCTTGGGTTTTTGCGTTGCTTTCTGATCGATTTTTTGATGGGCACGATATTTGAAATACCTCGAAATCGTCCAGCGCAAGAGCCATCAAATCTGACATCGCGTGCTTCCTTAGTTACGTGTGCTTACTGAATTACGTCGCTCAGATTTTTCCTATTTCGGTGCGTGCTTAGTTGCCAGAAAGTTGTTCTGTCCGAACACGAATAGTTCAAAGGGGGAACGCTTACTATGCAAGCATCCAGCCAATTAAACGATCTGCGTCGTAACCATTGTGCCACGCTCGACCCATGCAGCAATGGGCGTGCTCAGCAGCGTAATCCTTCAGGGTTATCGAATAAATCCATTCGTATTGTTTATCGATTGTTCAGTTGAAATGTGGCTGGAACGAGAAGATCTGCTTTTTTTGCACGACTTTTCGATCTGGGTCATTACCCTGGCGAATAACTCGCCTTTATCTGTGAGGAATTATAATGATGAACGTGAAAACCCTAGTGTCGTTATCTGCCTTGGCAATTGCCATGGGCGCTGCTTCCATGGCCAATGCGTACAGTATTACCCCGGTAAACACGCACTTCACCGCGCCCGGCACGATCTCGGTGAAATCACCGTCTTCCTACCAAGCGGCTGTTAACTGCGGCGCCACTTTTACCGGCAATGTCGACGCCGATGGCGTTGCAAAAATTACCGGTGTAGCCATCACCGGCGGGGGGCTGTGCAGTCTGCCCAAGATCACCGGCCTGCCTTGGACATTAACGGCGACGGGTGCCACGGGGGGCTCTGTGACCAACGTCGGGTACACCATCGCCGGTTCGATTCTGTACCCGGTCTCCAATTGCGGTGCTTCCACGATCACTGCCAGCTACAGCGGTGGTGTGTTGACAGCGACCAATCAACCGCTGGCAGGCAACTGCACCCTAGTGAGCCTGAGCGTCAAGCCAAATCCGGCATTCACCGTTGTGCCTTGAGGGGGACTTGAGCAAAAAGGGCTGATTGCCCGTTAAAAGACAGGCGCCGTCAACCAGGCGCCTGTTGGGTTTGGCTGAGTGAGATGGCAGTAGGAATACCCTATGAATAATAAAAAACGATCGGTGCCGGTTCTGTTAGGACTGGCGTTGATGGGCGGGGTGATGGTTACGGCACCTGTGCGCGCGGGTGGTTTTTCCACGCCCACTTATGGTGCGCCCGGCTGGGGGAGGGCGTTTGCCGGTGGCTCGCTGTTCAAGAACGATCCGAGCGCTGCCTACAATAACCCGGCCGCGATGGCCTTCGTAGACCGTCACGTTGCGCAGTTCACAGTCGACTACGCACGCATCAGGATCAAGTACAAAGGCGATGCCTCTGACTATGCAGGCAACCCGATTTCCAGCACCCCGTTGGATGACAACGGTTTCCCTGATCCCACAGCGACTGCCGCAAACAATAATGACGGTGGCCAAGGTGGTTTCTCCGCCTGGCTGCCGACGGGTTTCATGGTGATGCCGCTGGGCGACCGATTTGCCTTCGGTCTGAGCCAGGTCGTGCCCCAAGGCATGCGTTCAACCTGGGATGAAGAGTCGAAACTGCGCGGCTTTGCAGTGGATACCAATATTGAAACCGTAGGATTGACGGGGTCGTTATCGTTCAAGATAAGCGACGAGTTTTCCATCGGTGGCGGCGTGATCGTGCAGCACAGCAAGGGCTTCGTCAGCCAGAACATCGATTTGTTGTCGGCGGCGGCGGTGTCCGATTCTCTGCTGGGGGGGATTGCGTTCCCGTCGGACGTCGGTGGTGCGCTGATGCGGGTCAAGGTCGACAATGTCTCGGCTGGCTGGTTTACCGGCGTCGCCTGGAAGCCCACCGAAAACGACACCCTTGGAGTGAACTACCACGCCAGAATCAAGAACAAGATGACCGGTAAGTACAACGTGCACACCGATCAGTTCTCCTACAACCTCATGACCCAACCCAGCCCATTTGGCGGCAGCGGCACGCTGGTGGGCACCGCCTACCCGGGGCTTGAACTGTTCCCGGACGGTGCCCATGCCAGCACCCAACTGAATATTCCGGCCAGTGCGGGCCTGGACTGGGTGCACCGGTTCAATGATCGATTCACCTTGGGTGCGAGCGTGGTGTGGACGCAATGGTCATCGTTCAAAGACCTGACGCTCAAATCCGGTGACATGACGGTTGTTTCAATTCCCTACAACTTCAAAAATACCTGGATGTACGCCCTCGGAGGAGATTTCCGTGCGACCGATGCGCTGACCTTGCGTGCAGGGCTAGCCATTGACCAGACACCGACCCGCAATTCGACGCGTGACCCTCGGATCCCCGATGGCGACCGCACCTTCTTGTCATTGGGCGCGGGGTACGAAGTAAAGGCTATCAGCGGGCTGACGCTTGATGTCGCCTATTCCCACCAGTTCGTTCAGCAAGTCAAGTTGAAGACCAGAAACGTGGACCGTCTGGGCGCTGCGAGTCTCGACGGCAAGGTTAACGCGTCCGGCGATGTCGTCAGCTTGTCAGTCACCTATGCCTTTTGACGATTCAGAGGGGTGACCCTTTACAGGACTGATTGACCAGGCGGCCCGCTCAGCCGCCGTTTTTTCGATTGCAGGTTAAATAATAATTTCAAAACAAAATTTGAATATAGTTTTCGAATTTTGTAATGTGCCGTTACGCCGCATGTCATTCGACCTGGCGCACGTAGGCCGTACCCTGAATCGAGTAGAGGTATCTCCATGGTTATCTGGTTACTGGTGGGTTTCGCAGCAGCGATCGCCCTGGCATATCGACAAGCTGCCGCCGCCCTGTGGTTGGGCGCTGGCCTGATCTGGCTGGCGGCAGGTTACCTGTTCAACGTGGTGGCCGGTTTCGGCGTGAGCGTCGCGGCGGTGCTGGTGGTCTTGCCGGCGTTGTTGATGACGATCAAGCCCCTGCGCCGCACCTTGCTGACTCGGCGGGCCTTGAGCCTGTTTCGTACGATTATGCCGGCCATGTCCGACACTGAGCGTGCCGCTATCGAGTCTGGCACCGTGTGGTGGGACGCCGAGTTGTTCAGCGGCAAGCCGAATTGGCAGCGCCTCTTGCAAGCTGCTCCGGCCAGCCTGAGCGCTGAAGAACAAGCCTTCCTCGACAACGAAGTGGAAACCCTGTGCGACATCGCCAATGACTGGGAAACCACCCAGGTCTGGCAGGACATGTCGCCGCAAGGCTGGCAGTACACCAAGGATGCCGGGTTCCTTGGCATGATCATTCCCAAGCAGTACGGCGGCAAAGGGTTCTCCCACTACGCGCACTCGCAAGTGGTGATGAAGCTGTCGACGCGCTGCTCGGCGGCGGCGATTTCGGTGATGGTGCCCAATTCCCTGGGCCCGGCGGAGCTGCTGTTGCATTACGGCACCGATGCCCAGCGAAATTACTACCTGCCGCGTCTGGCGCGGGGCGAGGACATCCCGTGCTTCGCGCTGACCAGCCCATATGCTGGCTCTGATGCGGGGGCGATTCCCGACCTGGGCATCGTCTGCAAAGGCACCCATGAAGGCGAGGAAGTGCTGGGTTTTCGTGTGACCTGGGACAAGCGCTACATCACCCTCGGCCCGATTGCCACGGTGCTGGGCCTGGCATTCCGCGCCGAGGACCCGGACGGCTTGCTCGGCGCTCCCGGTTCACTCGGCATCACCTGTGCACTGATTCCAACGTCGCATCCCGGCGTGAACAGCGGTCGCCGTCATTGGCCATTGAATGCCGTGTTCCAGAACGGTCCTACCACCGGTAAGGATGTCTTCATCCCACTGGAATGGGTGATCGGTGGCCGCGAGCAAGTCGGCAATGGCTGGCGCATGTTGATGGAATGCCTGGCCGCGGGGCGGGCGATTTCCTTGCCGTCGGCCAACGTCGGCCTGGGCAAGGTCGCGGTGCGCGGCACCACGGCCTACGCTGCCATGCGTAAACAGTTCGGCCTGCCTATCGGGAAATTCGAAGGCGTGCAGGCGCCACTGGCACGCATGGCTGGGCACCTGTATGCCTGCGATGCGGTGCGTAAAGTCTCGGTAGCGTCCCTGGATGCGGGTGAGAAACCCTCGGTGATCTCGGCCATCGCCAAGTACCACGTCACCGAGCGCGCGCGCATCATCGTCAATGACGGCATGGACATCGTTGCTGGCAAGGGCATCTGCATGGGCCCGAACAATTTCCTGGCGCGTGCCTATCAGCAAAGCCCCATCGCCATTACCGTGGAAGGCGCGAACATCATGACGCGCTGCCTGATCATCTATGGCCAGGGGCTGATTCGTTGCCATCCTTATGTGTTCCGCGAGATGGAAGCGGCACGCAACCCGGACCGGCGCAAGGCGCTGGAAGACTTCGACAGCGCGATGTTCGGCCATGTGAGCTTTGTGCTGGCTAACACCGTACGCGCGGCGGTGCATTCTCTGACGGCGGGGCGGCTGATATCCGTACCGGCCAAGATCGACCCCGCGCTGGCGTCCTACTACCGCCAGGCCAATCGTCTGTCTGTGGTGCTTGCGTTGATTTCGGACGTTTCCATGGGCGTACTGGGCGGTGCCCTCAAGCGCAAGGAAAGTATCACCGGGCGCCTGGGGGATATTCTGTCGCAGCTGTACATTTTGTCCTGCGTGCTCAAGCGCTTCGAGGATGACGGCCGGCCCCAGGCGGACCTGCCGTTGGTGCACTGGTCGGCCCAGGATGCATTGCTGCGGGCTCATGAAGCGCTGGCCGAGGTGCTCGACAACTACCCGTCAAAAGCGGCGGCGTCCGTGGTGCGGGCGTTGACGTTCCCGTTCGGTATCCCGCTGCGCAAACCTTCGGACCGTCTGCTGGCCCAGGTGGCGGATGTGGTGCAGACACCAGGCGAAACCCGCGACCGTTTGCTGGCCAATTCCTATATCCCACGTCCGGAAATCGACAAGTTGGCCTACGGCGAACTGGGTTTCCGCCTGTTGCCGCAGGTGGAGTTGATCGACGCCCGACTCAAGCCCGCCATCAAGCAGGGCTTGATTGAGCCGATGCCGATCTCAGCCACGGCCTTCACCGCTTGGCGCATCAAGGCGCGGGCGCTGGACCTGATCAGCGACGACGAAGACACCTTGCTCGGTCGCTATGTGGAATACGCCGACCACGGCATCCAAGTGGATGACTTCCCGCAGGACTTCGGGTTGCTGGAGGCGTTGCAGCGGCGCAAGCAAGCGCTGGAGCCCGTGCCAAAGCGCCGAACCGCCCAAGGTGAAAACGCCTCGGTCAATTGAGTGGCACTGAATGTACACGGTCAGTGTGGGAGCTGGCTTGCCTGCGATGCTGACGACTCGGTCCATCAGAAGCACCGAGGTGATGCCATCGCAGGCAAGCCAGCTCCCACATTGATCGGGTTTACACGCCAAGACAGTGGGTCTACTTATGAGTGACAGCTACCTTTCTTTCGTCAATTCCCCTTGGGGCCGTCGCCTGGCCCAGGCCGTTGGTCTGCCGCAACCCTTGCCGCTGCAACGTCATCGCAGCGGCCAGCAGGGCCTGGCCAACCCGGTGATCCTCGCCGGGGCAGGGCGCCTGGCCTTTGAGGTGCAGCGGATTTTCGCGGCCACCGACACAGTCACCGCTACCCCGGCCACGCTCAAGGCGCCGTCCACGGTGAACGTGCAGGGCGCGGTGTTTGACGCCAGCACCGTGGGCGATCTGCAGCAACTGGATGAGCTCTATGTGTTCTTCCACGCCAACGCCAAGCGCCTCCGTCAGCACGGCCGCGTGGTGGTACTCGGTACCGCGCCGGAACACTGCCAGGACTTGCCCCAAGCCATCGCCCAACGCGCCCTCGAAGGCTTGGTGCGTTCGCTGGCCAAGGAGTTGCGCCGGGCGATCACCGTGCAACTGATCTACGTAGCGCCTGGCGCCGAAGACGCACTGGACAGCAGCCTGCGGTTCTTCCTGTCGCGCCGTTCGGCGTATGTCTCGGGGCAAGTGGTGCGCCTGGAAAAACCGGTGGACGGCCAGGTTCCCGTCAACTGGGACAAGCCCTTTGCCGGCCGCCGCGCGCTGGTCACCGGCGCTTCCCGTGGCATTGGTTTGGCAATCGCCCAAGTGTTGGCGCGCGACGGCGCCCATGTGGTGTGCGTGGATGTGCCGCAGGCCCAGGCGTCGCTGCAACAAGCGGCGGAGAGTGTCGGTGGTTTGGCGCTGCCCCTGGATATCACTGCAGCGGATGCTGCCGCGCTGCTGCAGGCCCATGTCAGTCAATACGGCGCTTTTGACGTGGTGGTGCACAACGCCGGGATCACCCGCGACAAAACCATCGCCAAAATGACCGAGGCGGCGTGGCGCAGTGTGCTGGCGGTCAACCTTGAGGCGCCCCTGCAACTCAGCGACGCGTTATTGCAAAACCAAGGGTTGAATCCCGGTGGGCGCATCGTGTGCGTGTCGTCGATTTCCGGCATTGCCGGCAACCTCGGGCAAAGCAATTACGCCACCTCCAAGGCCGGTGTGATCGGCCTGGTCCAGGGCCTGGCACCGCGTGCGGCGGCGCAGCACGTCACCGTGAATGCGGTCGCGCCGGGGTTTATCGAAACCCAAATGACCGCGAAGATCCCGCTGATGATTCGCGAAGCGGGGCGGCGCATGAATTCGCTGTCCCAAGGCGGGCAGCCGATGGATGTGGCCGAGACCATTGCCTGGCTGGCGCACCCAGCGTCTGGCGGGGTCAACGGCCAAGTCGTACGCGTGTGTGGCCAAAGCCTGCTGGGAGCCTGAGCCATGGACTACGTGACACAGATTATCGACCCGCCGCCATCACGCACCCGCTTGCTGCTGGACGGCGTGCGGGCCTTGCGCAAGCCAGCGCTCGACGGTGCGCCTGTATTGCCCAAGGAATGCCTGGTGCGCTCGGCAGTGGAGTTATCCGCCGCTGGCATCGCCGCGTATGGCCGTGCCTGTGGTTTTCGCCGCGAGCAAGGCGTGCCGCTGTCTTATCCCCATGTGTTGGCGTTCCCGCTGCACCTGATGCTGCTGACCCGCCCGAGTTTCCCGTACCCGGCCAGCGGCATGGTGCACCTGGCGAATCGCATTCGTCAGCACCAACGCCTGCACGAAGGCCAGGCCTTGCGCCTGGAAGTGTATTGCGAGCGCTGGGTCGCGCATCCCAAGGGGCAGGCGTTGAGCATCGCGACCCGTGCCTACAGCGCGGGCACCCTGGTATGGGAAAGCGACAGCCTGTACCTGCGCCGGGATGTCAAAGACCCGGTCGGCGAGCCCTGGGACGACGCGTTGCTGTTGCAGGAAGAAGGGTTGTTGCGCACTCAACGTTGGGTGCTGCCCGCCGACCTGGGCCGGCGCTTTGCCAAGGTGTCGGGGGATTTCAACCCGATCCACACGTCGCTGATCGGCGCGAAAATCTTCGGCTTTCGCCGTGCCATCGCCCACGGCATGTGGACCTTGGGCCGTGCCCTTGCTGCGCAGCAACCGCCCGGTGGGCTGGACCAGGCCGAGGCGCATTGCGACTTCAAGCTGCCGATCTTCCTGCCCGGCCAGGTCGCGCTGTGGAACCGTCCGGCAGCGGGCCCGTGCCGTGAGTTTGAAGTCCGCAATTTCGCAGGTGACAAGCCTCACATGCGTGGACTGTTCGTCTGGAAAGAGAGCCTTAAATGACTGATTACAGCTTCAACCCAGCCCCGGTTCGCCGCGTCGCGATTATCGGCGGTAACCGCCTCCCTTTTGCGCGCTCCAACACGGTGTATGCCCACGACAGCAACCAGGACCTGCTGGTCGCCGCCTTGCAGGGGCTGGTCGACCGCTACAACCTGCACGGCCAACGCCTGGGTGAGTTTGCCGCCGGCGCGGTAATCAAGCATTCGCGGGATTTCAACCTGGCGCGTGAGTCGTTGTTGTCCACCACCTTGTCTGCGGATACGCCGGCCTATGATGTGCAGCAAGCCTGCGGCACCGGCCTGGAAGCAGCATTGCTGGTGGCGAACAAGATCGCACTGGGCCAGATCGAGGTGGGCATTGCCGGTGGTTCCGACACCACCTCCGACGCCCCCATCGGGATCAACGAATCCCTGCGCCACACCTTGCTCGCGGCCAACCGCGCCAAGGGCATGGGCGACAAGCTGAAAGCGCTGCTCAAGGTTCGGCCGTCGATGTTTTTCAAGCCCTTGCTGCCCCGCAATGGTGAGCCACGCACCGGCCTGTCCATGGGCGAACACTGCGAGGAAATGGCCAAGCGCTGGCAGATCAAGCGCCTGGCCCAGGATGAGCTGACACTCACCAGCCATCAGCGCCTGGATGCCGCTTACAAACGTGGCTTCTTCGACGACCTGATCAGCCCCCATCGCGGCCTGGCCCGGGACAATAACCTACGCGCTGACGCCAGCCTGGAGAAACTCGCCGGGCTGTCACCCGCTTACGACCGCCAGAACGGCACGCTCACCGCAGGCAACTCCACGCCGCTGACCGATGGCGCTTCGGTGGTGTTGCTGGCCAGCGAAGAATGGGCGGCCGAGCACGGCTGGCCAGTGCTGGCTTACCTGCGGACCGGCGAAACGGCAGCCGTGAACTTTGTCGACGGCACCGAAGGCCTGCTGATGGCCCCGGCCTACGCGGTGCCACGCATGCTCAAACGTGAAGGCCTGAGCTTTAATGACTTCGATTTTTTCGAGATCCACGAGGCCTTTGCCGCCCAGGTGCTGTGCACGCTCAAGGCCTGGGAAGACGCCGATTATTGCCGCGAGCGTCTAGGCTTGGACGCGCCGCTGGGCCCCATTGACCGGGCGAAAATGAACGTCAACGGTGGCTCGCTGGGTTGCGGTCACCCGTTCGCCGCCACCGGAGGCCGGCAATTGGCAGCGCTAGCCAAGATCATCCATGAGAACGGCGGCGGGCGCGGCCTGATTTCCATCTGTGCGGCAGGCGGACTGGGCATTACTGCCATCGTCGAAAAGTAGCGCTATCAAAAACAACAATAAGGAGACTGCCATGAACGCTGTAAGCCTGGAACAAACCGAACGCATCTGGCTTGACGCTTACCTGCCTGGCGTCCCGGCGGATATCGATGCCGCGATTGAAGATTACCCATCGTTGCGCGAGGTGTTCCTCGAACACTTGGAGAAATTCCACGAGCGTGTGGCGTATGTGAGCATCGGCACCGAAATGACCTACGCTGACTGGCAGGTGCAAGGTATTGCGTTCGCCGCCTGGTTGCAGGGCCAGGGTGTGCAAAAGGGCGACCGCGTCGCGTTGATGATGCCCAACTGCTTGCAGTACCCGATCTGCCTGCTGGGAACGATCCTGGCCGGCGCGGTGGTGGTCAACGTCAACCCGCTGTACACCTCTCATGAACTCAAGCATTTGCTCAAGGACAGCGGCGCGCAGACCGTGGTGATCTTCGAAAACTTCGCGCATACCCTGGAAAAAGTCATTGCCGGCAGCAGCGTCAAGCGCGTGGTAATCGCGGCCATCGGCGATTTGCTCGGCACCTTCAAGGGCGCAGCGATGAACTTTATCCTGCGTAGCGTGCAAAAGCAGGTGCCGGCGTTCAATCTGCGCGGCTCGGTGCGGTTCAATCAGGCCTTGAAACAGGGGCGCGGGCTCAATCATTTTCCGGTGGAAATGCACCTCGATGACCTGGCTTTCCTGCAATACACCGGCGGCACCACCGGCGACGCCAAAGGCGTGATGCTCAGCCATCGCAACATCATCGCCAATTTGCTGCAGGCCAAGGCCTGGGTCGGTGACCAACTGGACCAGCACAAGCAGGAAACCAACGTCACCTTGCTGCCGCTTTACCACATCTTTTCGCTGACGGTGAACTGCCTGATGTTCATGTGCCTGGGCGGGCGCAATATCCTGATTGCCAACCCACGGGATGTGAAGCGGGTGCAGATGATCCTGCGCAAGGAGCGCTTCAACGGCATTGCCGGGGTCAACACGTTGTTTAATGGCTTGCTGGAAAACAAGGCGTTTTGCGCGCGGGACTTTTCCGACCTGCGCATGGTAATCGCGGGCGGCATGGCCACCCACACCGCAGTGGCCAAGCGTTGGAAGGAAGTCACCGGACTGCCGATCATCGAAGGCTATGGCCTCACCGAGTGTTCGCCGGTGGTGAGCATCAGCCCGATCAATATTGCGCGCATGCGCGAGATGGAATTCACCGGCAGCATCGGTGTGCCATTGCCGTCGACCTGGGTGCGGTTTATCCGTGAAGACGGGGAGCTGGCCGAGATTGGCGAGCAGGGCGAACTACAAGTGCGCGGGCCGCAGGTGATGCAGGGCTACTGGAAACGCCCGGAAGCCACCGCCGAGGTGCTGGATGCCGAGGGATGGCTGTCGACCGGCGATATCGGTGTGATGGACGAGCATGGCTATATCCGCCTGGTGGATCGCAAGAAAGACATGATCCTGGTCTCGGGCTTCAACGTGTACCCCAATGAAATCGAAGACGTGGTGGCGTTGCACCCAGGGGTGGCGGAAGTGGCCGCGATTGGGGTGGAAGATGGCGTGACGGGGGAGAAGGTCAAGATCATCGTGGTGCGCAAGGACCCGAGCCTGACGCAGGAGCAGATCCTGGCGCATTGCCGCGAGTATCTGACGGGGTACAAGGTGCCGAGGTATGTGGAGTTTCGGACCACTGAGCTGCCTAAGACCACCGTGGGTAAAGTGCTGCGCCGAGCCTTGCGCTGACTCGAAGGTTTAGGTGGTCCAAATGTGGGAGGCCCCACTACATCTTCGACGTAGCGCTGTCGCGCATCAAACTGGTTCATCGTAAGGTTATAGAACGCGTGCGGGGCAAAGGCCGTAGCCAGCACTGGTGTGTCAGCACCCGAGTG
>NZ_CAXAQI010000023.1:0-90055 GCF_963970695.1 Pseudomonas sp. EL_65y_Pfl1_R83
TCCGCCCGTTGGCGCTGCTGGAAGGTTTCGGTCCAAAAGAAACGAAGCCCTACCATTACCAACTCGACCACCTCGGCACGCCACAAGAACTCACCGCCCCAGATGGCGAAATCATCTGGTCCGCGCACTACCGCGCCTACGGTGAAATCACCCGCCTGGACATAGGAAAAGTCGACAACCCGCTGCGCTTCCAAGGCCAATACTTCGATCAAGAAAGCGGGCTGCACTACAACCGCCATCGCTATTACAATCCGGATATTGGTCGCTACCTGACGCCAGATCCAGTTAAGTTGGCGGGTGGGATTAACGCCTACCAGTACGTGCCCAACCCTACGGGTTGGGTGGATCCGCTAGGGCTGAGCAGGTGTCCGGGGGAGGATGGATGTAAACCCACAAATCGCCCAGAAAATCCGGGGGAAAACGTTGACGTCAATGAGGGTGACGTTGAGCTACCCAAAGGCTTTGATACCAGACTTTCTAGAAATGGAGCTTTTAAAAGAGCAAAAGCAATCGGAGGTGTACCTAAGACTCAGCATCCCAAAAATATTTACCGAGAAACCATCACCGATCAAGATCGCTACATTCAAGGAAGGGTTTACGAATTCGAATTACTTTATAGAGATGTAGAAATTCGTGAGCATTCATTAGGTCATGAAAAAGGCAATCATGCTCCACACTTCAATACCGAGGTTACCGTTGAGGGGGTAAAAGTTCCGTTAACCATCGGCAATGACTCCCATACGTATTTTAAAAGGTGATTAATGGACACAGTCTTCATACACGAAACCGGCATACACCCCTGGGCACACCTACACCCTACAGAAGAACGAGGGTATGCCACGTTCACACTCCTTAATCAAGACTTTGAAAATGTGTGGAACACTTGGCTCGCCCTCGCATCACTGTTGACACATGAATGGCCACTGATACTAACTTGGTATACCACTAGGACTCCCAAGTACAGCAAGACACAGGAGTACCTAGCGTTAAGGCGCTTTGCGAAAAACTCAGGCCCCAAAGACATATTCAGAAAAAATGAAGCAACCTCAATTTATTCTGGAGTAGAGTATTTGGACACCCGTCCAGACCATATAGATCCAAACAAACTAAAGGCATACCGTAGCCGTGCAACTTTAATGACAAGACAAGACTACCAACCAGAGTTATTATGGCAACGACTAAGCCATTTAGAGTACATATCCACAACGGACGATTTTAAATTAATATTGGCAGACGAAGAAAATCTGTTATTCAAATTTCATGACACTGAAACGCATGGCGTCGCTCAAATCATATGTCACGCTATACATTCAGAAAAATTAGAGTTTGCGATCAGCACCTTAGACATCAGGAAAATCCTCTATCCAGAGGTATACGAATACATTCACAGCTAGACTCGCCCAGAACATTTAGCCTCGACATCCGCTAAAAAATGCTCTTGCAGACTTTAGGTGAGTATTCCCTATGCCCCCCATAGCCAACCCCAATTCGCCCACTCGCCCCGCCCCACCTAAACTCTGTCCATAGCATTTCAACGGACAGAGGATTCACCATCATGGGCAAACGTCACCCCAACCTCCCCGCCTGGCAATGGCGCAGCTACCCGCAAAACCATCAGCACCCGACCAACCAGGCATTGCGCCTGATTGCGGTGGCGCTGTTCATTATCGGGTTTCTGTTGATCGTATCCGGGGTATTCAGCACAAGCCCTGCCAGTGTCGCCGTCGGCATTGTCGGTGTCCTGGCTGGTCTGGCCTTGCAGCGGCAGGGTCATAGCGTGGAAGTCCAAGCCAGTTTGTGTTGAACAGCAGCGCCACCGGCATTGAGGTCAGGCGAAGACCACCACGGTCTGGCGGCTGATGGCGATCAGCTCGCCGGTGGGGCTCCATAGCGCGGCAGCGGCATGGCCGTAGCCGTCGCGGGCGTGCTCGATGTTGACATGGTACTGGCACCAGTCGAGCGTCGTGAGATTTTGCAAAGGTTGGATGAACTCGATGGTCCAGGTAAGGGTGCTGCCCGGTGCCGGCTTTTTCAGGTGCGGCAGTAGGGCCGGTGGCCAGGCGTCGACCAAGGCGAGGATATGCGCCTCGGTCAGTGGCTCTTCTTTTACATCCCCACGTAAACGTACCCACCCGCCCATGTCGCGGGATTTGTTGCCAGTAAATGGCAAGCCGCCGACGCTCCATCGCATCGCCAGGTGGCGCATGAATTCAGGGGTGACGCCCTTGATATAGGGCAGTTCCTGACACTCATCCCAGTGTTTGAACACGGGCGGTGCTTCATTCTCGACAGCGATTTCCGACGCTCGCGACGCGCCGAAACTGGCTTGTACCAGTGTCGCCACTTCACCGTTCTGCGTCACGCGGCCGAGCAATTGGCTAACGGCCTTGCCTTCGCGCAACACTTCGACTTGATAACTGGCAGAAACGTCCGGCGCTACCGGGCCAACAAAGGTGATTGCCATTGATCGTAAAGGCCGATCGGCTGGTACCTGGGCGCGCAGGGCTTCGTATTGCAATGCGGCGACCAGCCCACCAAACGTTGCGCGGCCCTGGGCCCATTCCGCGGGGATGGTTACATCCAGCGGGTTGCTTCGTGCGGCGTCGAGCAAATCACTAAAGCGCATGGCGCGTCTCACATCAGAAGGAACAGATGGGTGATCTTAATCATCGGGCCCGTGAGGTGCAGCGCCTATTCCGGCCAAAAGCCGGACCGGCTCAGAAACAATCGGCGCTGAATTTGGCGAGCACGCGATCGGCCTGGCCTTGCGCCTTGGCCATGGTGCGATGCCATACCGCAACACAAGGTTGCAGATCGGCCTGGTGCTCGGCCTGGGCCAACCACTGCCAGCAGTCATGCCAATCCCCGAGGGCAGCTTGGGCTTTTTTCAAGCGTGACATGGCGTTGGCAGGCAATTTGTCCAGCTCGGGATACGCTTGCGCAGCGTAGCGCACGCGCTTGATCAGCAACCGCAGGCGGTGACGATCATGGTCGGGCTCTTTCAACGCTTCACCGAGTTTCTGCCATTGCTTGGCCAGACGTTTCTCGATGCGTGGGCGCAGGCCTTTGAGCAGTTTCTGGTGTTCAGAGGCACGAATAAAACGTGGGAAGGCGTCGAGTATCTGCAGCAAATGGGCAACTTCCGGGCTTTGCGCCACCTGGCGATAGGCATCGGGTTGCAAACGCAGGCGCCGGCTCGCGGCTTCGTGATGGCCATGCTGATGCAAATACGCCGCCAGCACCTCGCGGTCGCGTAGCGGCGTAGTCAGTTGGCCGACCTTGCTGGCTGCCAATTCAAGCTGTTCTACCCCAGGTAGACCGCGCAAGGGACGCAACAGGCTGCGCAGTCGTCGCACGGTGGTGCGCAAGTCATGCAAGGCTTCATCGTCGGTGACGGCGGCGAGGCGAGCCTGGCAGCTCAGTAACCCTACTTCCAGGCTAATGACCTGAGCGACTAACTGATCGACCAAAGCTGACATCCCTTCCTCCCCCTGACGACGAAAATTCCCAGGTAACTCATGGCCGCCGACGCAGCCTCGTTGCACTCGACAGCGGCTACGCGTCAACGCCCGGCGCGAGACTCACGAATATAGAACCGCGCTTTCTCGGCTTTAGTGGAGCAGCCTTCGAACGCTTCAAATTGTTGCTGGGTTTTGGCGCCGGTCAACAAAGACAAGGCCTTGGAGTAGCTCACCGTGCCGGCAAAACCCTCAGCCTTGGCCAGGTCGAGCTCCTTCCAGGCAGCGTCCAATTGCGAGCCGCAGCTGTCGCGGTACGCGGTTTTACCGGCACAACCGGCCAGGGCCAACACGATCACAGGCACACACATCCAGGCTTTCATCGATGACACCTCAAAATAAAGAAAAAACAGTCGTACGTTGTAGACGTTGCCTACATGGAAAAGTGCCTAATCCTTAGCCTGAAATCGACAGTACCTATACACCCGAGCATACCCGAGCGCCGCGAGTATTCAGGAAAAATATTACATGCCTAGCGAAGATTGAAGCTGCCACCTCAATGGGTGCATTGTGGGCGCCTGCATTAGGAAGGACATTGACCATGAAAAAACGTGTTGCCTTGGTGCTGGGCTCCGGCGGGGCCCGGGGCTACGCCCATATTGGGGTTATCGAGGAAATCGAACGGCGCGGCTACGACATCGCCTGTATCGCCGGGTGCTCCATGGGGGCCGTGGTCGGCGGGATCTACGCCGCCGGCAAGCTGGAGGAGTATCGAAACTGGATTGAAAGCCTCGACTATCTCGACGTGCTGCGCCTGGTCGACGTGAGTTTTCGCCTGGGGGCGATTCGCGGCGAGAAGGTCTTCGGGCAGATCCGCAAGATCGTCGGTGAGATCAATATCGAAGAACTGCGCATCCCCTACACCGCCGTCGCCACCGACCTGACCAACCAACAGGAAATCTGGTTCCAGGAAGGCTGCCTGCACCAGGCCATGCGCGCTTCCGCGGCGATTCCCAGCCTGTTTACCCCGGTGATGCAAGGCAACCGCATGCTGGTGGACGGCGGCCTGCTCAACCCACTGCCCATCGTGCCGGTGGTGTCGAGCCATTGTGACTTGATCATCGCGGTCAACCTCAACGCCACCAACCAGAAGCAGTACCGGTTGCCGGTGATCCAACGCCCGCCAGCGTTCAAGAGTCGCTTCAACAACCTGGCCAAATCACTCGGTTCGCACCTGCCGTTTCGCCGCAAGCAGGCCGAACAATTGCTGAAGCTGGAGCAAGAGGCATTGGAGGCGCAAGCGGCAGAGATCAACCCGTGGCTGGACTCGGCCGAGCCGGAATCCCAACAACCCAACGCCGCACCGGAAAAACCCGGTGCACCGAAGTCGGCGACCGGGTCGTTCATCATCGATAACGTCGGCCCGGCGTCGCTGCTGGACCTGATCAACCAGAGCTTCGAGGTGATGCAAACCTCGCTGGCGCAGTACAAAATCGCCGGCTACCCGCCGGATGTGCTGATCAACGTGCCGAAGCGGGTGTGCCGGTTTTTCGAGTTCTACAAAGCGCCGGAGTTGATTGCGCTGGGGCGAGAGATTGCCAGTGATACGTTGGATCGGTATGAGCGTGAGCAGAGTTGAGGGTTAAGGTGCGGCTGATGACGCCATCGCAGGCAAGCCAGCTCCCACCTTTGGAATGCACTCCCCTGTGGGAGCCGGGCTTTCCCGCGATGGCCTCGGAGCCGACGCCAAACATCTAGGCACTCAACAACCGATACCCCACCCCCGCCTCGGTCACGATAAACCTCGGCTGTGTCGGATCATCCGCCAGTTTCTGCCGCAGATGCCCCACCACAATACGCAGATAGTGGCTGTCCTCAGTATGGGTCGGGCCCCAGATATCCTTGAGCAATTGCTGCTGGGTAATCACCCGCCCCGGATGCCGGGCGAGCTGCGCGAGCACCGCATACTCCTTGCGCGTCAGCGCCACTTCGGCACCGTCCAGCAGCACGCGGCGATAGGCCAGGTCGACCGTCAATGGGCCAAACCGCAAGGCCGCTTCCTGGGCTTCACCCGCGGGCGCCTGGCGCAGCAGCGCACGTACCCGGGCGAGAAACTCCTGGATGCCGAAGGGTTTGGTCACATAGTCATTGGCGCCACCGTCGAGCGCCTCGACTTTTTGCCCTTCACTGGCGCGGACTGACAGCACCAACACCGGCACCGTCGACCACTCACGGAATTCGCGCAGCACTTGCTGGCCGTCCATGTCCGGCAAGCCAAGGTCGAGTACCAGCAGGTCCGGCTTGCTCAGTGCCGCCTGGGCCAGGCCTTCGTTGCCGGTGCCGGCCTCAATCACTTTGTAGCCCTGGGAGGCCAGGCTGATGCGCAGAAATTTGCGGATCTGCGGTTCGTCATCAATGACCAAAATCGTCGCGGTCTGGCTCATGGTGTCCAATCAAAATCCGTGAAGAAAACAGGGTAGCTCATGCCTCGCGCTCCAGGCCAGGCTGTGTCGGCAAGGGCAGGAACAAGGTGATGCAGGTGCCGCGCCCGTCAATGCCGTCGGCCACGCTGATATGCCCGCCGTGGGCACCGACCATGCCCTGGCAGATTGCCAGGCCCAAGCCTGTGCCCTGCCCGCCTCGATCACCCCGTGCGGCGGTGTAGAACATGTCGAAAATCTTTGCGCGCTCGTCTTCGGGAATGCCTGGGCCTTCATCAGCGACGGCAAAAAACAGCTGGTTATCCAGCACGCCCGCGCTCAGTTGCAAGCGCCCTTGAGACGGTGAAAAACGCGCGGCGTTTTCCAGCACATTAACCAGCGCTTGTTCGATCAGCGCGGCATGCACATACAACAGTGGCAACTCAGGCGGCACGTCGGTACTCACCTTCAACGGCGCCAGCACCGCACGCAAACGACCGAGGGCGCTGCCGACGATATCGCCCGGCGACACCCAATCCCGCGCCAGTTTCAAAGCGCCATGGCCGAGGCGCGTCATGTCGAGCAAGTTCTGGATATAGCGGTCGAGACGTTCGGCCTCATCGCGGGTGCCTTCAAGCAACTCGCGGCGATCTTCCAGCGGGATGGCCTCACCGAGCGCCAACAGGCTATCGATGCTGCCGCGCATGGAGGTCAGCGGCGTACGCAAATCGTGAGACACCGAGGCCAGCAAGGCGCTGCGCAGTTGCTCGGTCTCACCGTGCAACCGTGCGGACTCCAGCTCCTGGGCCAGTTGCGCCCGCGCCAGCGCCTGGGCCAATGGCTGGCTCAGGGCAGTCAGCAAGCGACGGCGTTGGCCGCTCAGTTCCTGGCCGGGTTTTGGACTAACGCCCAGCAAACCCAACGGGCCCTCTTCGGCTGACAACGGCCACCACCACCAACGCCCGAACGGCAAGGTGCCAGTGCCCATGCCCGCCGGTTGGTCATGCTGCCAGGCCCAATCAGCAGCGGCGCGCTCGGCTTCGGTAAGCGTCAGCGGGCCGCCGGTCTCAATCGCCCAACCGCCCTGGCTATCGCGGTTGACCAGGCACAGGTCCAGGTCACTCCAGCCTTCCAGGTGATGCGCCGCGGCGCTGATCACCGCCTGGCGATCGGTGGCGGCGGTCAGTTTGCGTGACAGGTCGAGCAGTTCGCTGGTTTCTTCCTGGGTGTCGCGCAACGCTTGCAACTGACGGCGTTGACGTGCGGCGAGGTTGCCGGTCAACGCCGCCATCAACAGGAAGAACAACAGGGTCAGCACGTCCTCTTCGCGCTGGATGGCGAAGGAAAAATTCGGTGGGATAAACAGGAAGTCGTAGGTTATGAACGACAACGCCGCACACACCAGCGAGGGCCCCAGGCTGCTGCGCACGGCCACCAGCAATACCGCCGCCAGGAACACCAGCGAGATATTCGGCAGCGGCAAGACGCTGGACACCGCCCAAGCCAATGCCGCAGCAACCACCGTCGCCACGACCGCAAGCGCATAGTCGAACCACACCAGCCCGCGCACGTCCGGCAAGCGTGACGGTGCGGGGATGTCATCGCTGTCGAGGACGTTGATTTCCAAGCTACGCGCATTACGCAGCAAACGCGCAGCCAGGCCGCCACCGAACAACCGACGCCGCCAACGCATCCGCGACTGCCCCACCAACACCAGGCTGGCGCGGCGTTCGGCGGCATGCTGGATCAGCGTTTTGGCCACCTCGCCGGCTCGCAGCAACACCACTTCACCGCCAAGGCGTTCGGCCAGTTGCTGGGCATTTTGCAGGCGCAATCGGAACTGCTCATCCCGCGCACGGCCGTTATCGATGTGCACCAGGCTCCACGGCAAATGCCGGCGTTGGGCAACACGGCTGGCATGGCGCACCAGGCGTTCGGCCTGTGCATCGCCGTCCACGCCGACCAACAAACGCCCACGTACTGCCGGCGCGGCCTGGCCGAGTTGGCGGTAGCCTTGGGCCAAATCATCGTCGACATGGGCGGCGGCGGTTTGCATCGCCAACTCGCGCAAGGCCATGAGGTTGGTCTGGGTGAAGAATGCATCAATGGCCGCGCGGGCCTGCTCCGGCACATAGACCTTGCCGTCGCGCAGGCGCTCCAGCAACTCGCGAGAGGGCAGATCGATCAGCAGCAGTTCGTCGGCCTCTTGCAGCACCCAGTCCGGCAGGGTTTCACGCACCTGCACGCCGGTGATGCCGCGTACTTGGTCGTTGAGGCTTTCCAGGTGCTGGACGTTGACCGTGGTGAACACGTTGATGCCGGCGGCGAGCAGTTCCTGGATGTCTTGCCAGCGCTTTTCATGGCGGCTGCCGGGGGCGTTGCTGTGGGCCAGCTCGTCCACCAGCACCAGCTTGGGCTGGGCGGCGAGCAGGCCGTCGAGGTCCATTTCTTCAAGCATCACGCCGCGATATTCGGTGCGCAGCGACGGTTGCTGCGGCAGGCCGCTGAGCAAGGCTTCGGTCTCGGCGCGGCCGTGGGTCTCGACCACGCCGGCGATCAACTTCACGCCCTGGCGCAACTGGGTATGGGCGGCCTGGAGCATGGCGTAGGTCTTGCCCACGCCGGGCGCGGCGCCAAGGAAGACTTTGAGCCGGCCACGGCCGTTGCGGGGCAGATCGGCTAGCAGGGCATCGGCGCGGCCGGAGTCGCTCATGCTTGGGGGTTCCTTTAAGTGTTCAGATATTCAAACCCACCGAAGATCGAATGTGTGCGAGCAAGCCCGCTCCCACAGGGGGTTACAGTTTTTCCAGAGCCATGTTCAATGCCAGCACATTCACCACTGGCGGGCCCACCAGCGGGCTTTCGATATGCTCATCCAGCAACCGCTGCAAGGTCGATACCGGCACACTCCGCGCCGCCGCCACCCGCGCCAGTTGATAGGCAATCGCTTCCGGTGGCAAGTGTGGATCAAGACCGCTGCCAGAGGTAGTCAGCGACGCCAAAGGCACCGGCCCTTGGCTGGGCACGCGCTGTTTATTCGCATCATCAAAGATGCGCGTCGCCAGCGCCGGGTTACTTGGGCCAAGGTTGCTGGCGCTGCTGGAAACCGTCGCGAAAGCGCCGGCCGAGGGGCGCGGGTGGAACCAGCTGTCACCGGTAAAGTCCTGGGCGATCAAGCTGGAGCCGCGCACTTTGCCGCTGGCGTCGTGTACCAGGCTGCCATTGGCTTGATCCGGGAAGGCGACTTGGGCGACGCCGGTCACCACCAGTGGGTAAGCGACGCCGGTGATCAGGGTCATGAGCACCAGCAGGCTAAGGGCCGGACGGATTAGGTTGGACATTTTGGATTCCTCAAGTTGTTGGACGCACTGGTGTGGTTGCAGAGGGCTGCTTCGCAGCCCAGCGCGGGCGGTGCGACGATTCGACAAGCCCGCTCACTACGAGAGCGAGTTCGGTTACACCAGGTGCAACGCCGTCAGCAGCATGTCGATCGCCTTGATGCCCACGAACGGCACCACAAGCCCGCCCAGCCCGTAGATCAGCAGGTTGCGCCGCAGCAAGGCCGCCGCGCTCGCCGCTTGCACGCGCACACCACGCAGCGCCAGCGGGATCAGCACCACGATGATCAGCGCGTTGAACACGATGGCCGAGAGAATCGCGCTTTGCGGGCTCTGCAAGTGCATCACGTTGAGCACGCCGAGTTGCGGGTAGATCGAAGCGAACAGCGCCGGCAAAATCGCAAAGTACTTGGCCACGTCGTTGGCGATGGAAAAGGTGGTCAGCGCACCGCGCGTCACCAGCAACTCCTTGCCGATCTGCACCACGTCCAGCAACTTGGTGGGGTCGCTGTCGAGGTCGACCATGTTGGCGGCTTCGCGAGCGGCCTGGGTGCCATCGTTCATCGCCATGCCAACGTCCGCCTGGGCCAGGGCCGGAGCATCGTTGGCGCCGTCGCCGCACATCGCCACCAGGCGACCGTCGTTCTGCTCATGACGAATACGGGCGAGTTTTTTCTCCGGCGTGGCTTCGGCCAGCACGTCGTCCACGCCGGCTTCGGCAGCAATCGCAGCAGCGGTCAGCGGGTTGTCGCCCGTCACCATCACGGTCCGAATGCCCAGTTTGCGCAACTCGGCGAAACGCTCGCGGATGCCAGGCTTGACCACGTCCTTCAGGTGAATCGCACCGAGCAACTTGCCATCGGCACACACCAGCAATGGCGTGCCACCGCTCTGGGCGATCTTGTCGATTTCCCGCGACAGTGCTGGTTGCAGGTCGCTGCGTTGTTGGCCGATAAACGCCAGCAGCGAATCCACGGCGCCTTTGCGGAACACACGGCCCTGATAATCGACGCCAGACAAGCGGGTTTCAGCACTGAACGGCACAGCCGTCAGCTCATCCGCAGTCGGCTCGGCTTGCGGGTGCAAGGCGCGCAGGTATTCGACGATGGATTTACCTTCCGCCGTGTCATCCGCCAGGGAGGCAAACAACGCGCCTTCGGCCACTTCCTTGCCGCTGACGCCAGGCGCCGCGACCACCGCCGTACAGCGACGGTTACCAAAGGTGATGGTGCCAGTCTTGTCCAGCAGCAGCACATGCACGTCCCCCGCCGCTTCCACGGCGCGGCCGGACTTGGCGATCACATTGAGGCGCACCAGGCGGTCCATACCGGCGATACCGATCGCCGACAATAAGCCGCCAATGGTCGTAGGAATCAGCGTCACCAACAGTGCGACCAAGAACACCAACGGCAAGCTGCCATTGGCAAAGTGGGCGAACGGTTGCAGGGTCACCACCACCAGCAGGAAGATCAGGGTCAGGCCGATCAGCAGGATATCCAGCGCGACTTCGTTGGGGGTTTTCTGGCGTTTGGCGCCTTCCACCAGGGCGATCATGCGGTCCAGGGTCGACTCACCCGGGTTGGCGGTGATGCGGATCAGCAGCCAGTCCGATACCAGACGGGTGTTGCCGGTGACGGCCGAACGGTCGCCACCGGACTCGCGGATCACGGGGGCGGATTCGCCAGTGATCGCCGCTTCGTTAACCGCCGCGATGCCTTCAACGACTTCGCCGTCACCGGGGATCATTTCCCCAGCGGTAACGCGCACCACATCACCTTTGCGCAGGCTGGTGGCCGGCACCACTTTGAAGCTGCCATCGGCCTCTTTGCGGTGTGCGCTCAGGCCTTCGCTGCCGGCCTTGAGGCTGTCGGCACGGGCTTTGCCGCGCCCTTCGGCCAAGGCTTCGGCAAAGTTGGCGAACAGCACGGTGAACCACAGCCACACAGCGATTTGCACGGCGACGTAGGTCGGCACCGTCGTGTCCGGCACAAAGCACAGCACGGTGGTGAGGATGGCGGTCAGCTCGACCACCAGCATCACTGGCGAGCGTTGCAGTTGGCGCGGGTCCAGCTTCACGAACGCCTGGACCAGCGCCGGGCGCCACAGGGCGGAGATCGCGGTTTTGGCGGGCTCTTGGGTTTGCACCGAAGCCACATTTTTTACAGGCATATTCATTTTCATATCCCCTTCGCTCTTCATTTAGAAGCAGCCATGCTCAGATGTTCAGCAATAGGGCCCAGTGCCAGCGTCGGCAGGAAGGTCAGGCCGCCCACCAGCAAAATGGTCACGGTCAACAGGGTCACGAACAGCGGGCCATGGGTAGGGAAGCTGTTCTGACCAATCGGCGCGGCCTTCTTCATCGCCAGGCTGCCGGCCAGGGCCAGTACCGGAAGGATGTAGCCGAAGCGACCGATCAACATGCCCAGGCCCAGCATCAGGTTGTGGAACGGTGTGTTAGCGCTGAAGCCACCGAACGCCGAGCCGTTGTTGGCACTGGCCGAGGTGTAGGCGTAGAGCAACTGGCTGAAGCCGTGCGGACCTGGGTTGCTGATGGCACCGGCCGGGCCTGGCAGGCTCGCGGCAATGGCGCCGAGCACGAGTACGCCAACCGGCATGACCAGCAGCGTCACCACCAGCAATTGCACTTCCTTGGCCTGCAGCTTCTTGCCGAGGTATTCCGGGGTGCGGCCGATCATCAGGCCGGCGAGGAACACCGCGATCAACACATTGAGCAACATGCTGTACATGCCGGCACCGACGCCGCCGAAGATCACTTCGCCGACCATCATGTTGACCAGCGCCACCATCCCGCTGAGGGGGCTGAGGCTGTCCTGCATGCCGTTGACCGAACCGTTGGACGCTGCGGTGGTGGTCACCGACCACAGCACCGTGCCGGTGGTGCCGAAGCGCGCCTCCTTACCTTCCAGCGGCGCGGTCTGCTCCACGGCCGGGTTGTTCAGGGTCGGGTTGGGCTGGTATTCGGACCACAACGAGGTCGCGCCACCGATCAGGAACAGCGCCAGCATGCAGCCGAGAATCGCACGGCTCTGACGCAGGTCTTTCACGTAGTGGCCGAAGGTGAACACCAGCGCCACCGGGATCAGGATGATCGATGCCACTTCGAACAGGTTGGCCCAGGCAGTCGGGTCTTCGAACGGGTGCGCCGAGTTGACACCAAAGAAGCCACCGCCGTTGGTACCCAACTGCTTGATCGCAATCTGGCTGGCCGCCGGGCCCAGGGGGATCACTTGATCCACGCCTTGCATCGTCACGGCATCGACGTAATGGGCGAAGGTTTGCGGAACGCCCTGCCACACCAGGAACAACGCCAGCACCAGGCACAACGGCAACAGGCCGTAGAGGGTGGCGCGGGTCATGTCGACCCAGAAGTTACCCAATGTGTGCGTCGATTTGCGACCAATCCCACGGCAAAGAGCAACCAGGACTGACAGGCCAGTGGCAGCGCTGACGAAGTTCTGCACGGTCAGGCCGGCCATCTGGCTGAGGTAGCTTAAAGACGCCTCACCGCTGTAGGACTGCCAGTTGGTGTTGGTCATGAAACTGACCGCCGTGTTGAAGGCCTGCGTCCATTCCTGACCCGGCAACTTCTGCGGGTTCAGTGGGAGATAGTCCTGGAACAACAGGATCGTGAACAACAGCAAAAAGCTCGCTAGATTGAACGCGAGCAAGGCCAGCATGTATTTCTGCCAGCTTTGTTCCTGCTGCTCGTCCACGCCCGCCAGGCGATAACAGGCTTTCTCCACAGGCCCCAGAACCGGGCTCAGCCAGGTGCGCTGCCCTTCCATCACTTTGTAATAGAACCGCCCCAGGAACGGGGCCGGCACCAGCACCAAGGCAAAAAAGGCAATGATCAGCCAATAGTCATAACTGTGCATGGCCAGCTCCTAGTTCCGATCCGCGCGTAACAGCGCAACCAGCAGATAAATGAACAGCGCCACGGCCAATAGCAGTGACACCCCGTCCAGAACGCTCATGGAAGTCTCTCCGTTTAGCGGCGAGTGCCGCGTGTGGGTCAATTGTCGGCAGGAGTGGTGTAAAGGAACGAGAGCGAGGGTATGGGCGGGGCGTAAAGACGGCGTAAAGAGTGGGTTTATGCGGGGTTTACAGGGGGATTTGCTGTGGATGGGAGGACCTCATCGCGGTGCGACGATTCGACTTGCCCGCGAAAGCGCCAGCTCAGTCACCACAGCACTTATCTGGTGCAACGCAGGGCAAATTCAAACGCCAAACCGTTCCCGTGGCGACACTTGCACCGCTTTACGACAATGATTCTCAGCCTGGCATGCACGCTGCAACACCTTGAATCATTCCAAACCGTTCAGGGAGCAGCACAATGAACACACAACTCAAACCCACCTTGGGCACCCTGCACTTGTGGGGCATCGCCGTCGGCCTGGTGATTTCCGGCGAATACTTCGGCTGGAGCTATGGCTGGGGCGTCGCCGGGACCTTGGGCTTTTTGGTGACCTCGTTGATGGTCGCCGCCATGTACACCTGCTTCATCTTCAGTTTCACCGAGCTGACCACCGCGATTCCTCACGCGGGTGGGCCGTTTGCCTACAGCCGTCGTGCCTTTGGTGAGAAAGGCGGTTTGATCGCGGGGCTCGCGACCTTGATCGAGTTCGTCTTCGCGCCGCCTGCGATCGCCTTGGCCATCGGCGCATATCTGAACGTGCAATTCCCGGCGCTGGACCCGAAACACGCGGCCGTCGGCGCGTACATCGTGTTCATGGGCCTGAACATCCTTGGTGTGAAACTCGCCGCCACCTTCGAATTGGTGGTATGCGTACTCGCCGTCGCCGAGTTGCTGGTGTTTATGGGCGTCGTAGCGCCCGCCTTCAGCTTCAGCAACTTCGCCCTGAACGGCTGGGCCGGTTCCGACACCTTTGGCGCCCCGGCGATTGCCGGCATGTTTGCCGCGATTCCCTTTGCCATCTGGTTCTTCCTCGCCATCGAAGGCGCCGCCATGGCCGCCGAAGAAGCGAAAGATCCGAAGCGCACCATTCCAAAAGCCTACATCAGCGGCATCCTGACCCTGGTGATCCTGGCCATGGGCGTGATGTTCTTTGCCGGCGGTGTGGGCGACTGGCGCACCCTCTCCAATATCAACGACCCATTGCCACAAGCTATGAAAACCGTGGTCGGCGACAGCTCCGGCTGGTTGCACATGCTGGTGTGGATCGGCTTGTTTGGCCTGGTAGCGAGTTTTCACGGCATCATCCTGGGCTATTCGCGCCAGTTCTTCGCCCTGGCCCGCGCCGGATACCTGCCGTCTTTCCTCGCCAAACTGTCGCGCTTTCAGACACCGCACCGGGCAATCATCGCCGGCGGCGTGGTCGGCATCGCCGCGATCTACAGCGACGGCCTGATCAACCTGGGCGGCATGACGCTGACCGCAGCGATGATCACCATGGCCGTATTCGGCGCCATCGTGATGTACATCATGAGCATGCTCAGCCTGTTCAAACTGCGTAAGACCGAACCGTTGCTGGAGCGCACCTTCCGCGCACCGGGCTACCCCATCGTGCCGGGCATTGCGCTGGTGCTGGCGGTGGTGTGCCTGGTGGCCATGGCCTGGTTTAACACGCTGATCGGGCTGATCTTCCTGGGCTTTATGGCCGTTGGGTTCGTTTACTTCCAGATGACCGCGCAAGACCGCGCGGATGCACCTGCGGATGCGATGTTGACCGGACTCTGAGGTTAACGAGGCGGAATAGGCCTACACTGAACTCCTGAGAAAGCCTGGTACTCAAAGCAGTTATCCCCGTGGGAAAATTCTCCCACGGGGATCTGCCTCAAGGAGAGCCTTATGCCGTGGTATGCGTGGTTGATTATGGTGGTCGCGATCGGGTCGATCGTCGGTGGGCTGATGATGCTGCGAGACAGCGCCAACAAGGTCGAACTCACCGAAGAACAACGCAAACGCGTGGACGAGCGTAACGCCCAGGCGGATGCGAAGGACGCGCAGGATCGCTGAGCCTTGGGTTACTCCCAAGCCGCCTTGGCAATCTGCAAACCGTGCTGCCCCTTGTAGGCAGCACGCTCCGGCTGGCTCCAGCCGTTCAGCAATTCATCTTCCAACTTGTAGATCTCAACCCCGAGCGGACGGCATACCGTGAGAGGGTCCTGCGCCTCCGGCCCCCACATCGGCAACGATAAATCCCCACCCGGGCACGTCGACAGCGCACACAGCAAATCAATCTCTGCAAAGAACTCCAGGTAATCGCCCTTCTGCGCCGGGCAAGCCTTCATGAAATACATGTCGTCGTGATTCAGGCCCGTGCACTGAAAAATGTTCAGCACGTCATGCACGTCGAACTCCGTCAGACCGTGGGGTAAAACCGCGCGCGTCAGGTTCGAATGGCAATGGTGATGGAAGTCCTCGCCGGTGAGCATCCGATTCACATACGGATCGCAACGCGTTCCGAGCAAATCATGCAAGCGCCCGCCATGCTCATCGGTGCCGTAACTGGCCAGGCTGTCATCGGTGATCGTCACCAGCGGTCTTAAAAATGGCAGATTCGACCACAACCGGTCATGCGTGCTCACATGGGCGCCCTGCAACTGACGCGTGCGCGCCGCCCACAGGCGTTCGCGAGGGTCGTTGGCGTTCCACACATTGAAGTCACCCACCTGTGGACCGACCGGCGTGGTCACACGAAACACATGCCCGGCCGGCACCTTCCACGCCCTGCCGGTTCGGATCGGTACCTCGAACTGCTCGATCAACGTACGTTGCTGTTTATGGTCACGGATGCGCTCGTAAAACGCCGTGTCGACCTGCAGCGCCGAACCTTTGCTGACCTGATAAGCGGCCGGATAGTCTTTGTACATGGTGCGGATCCTCGATCAGGGGTGATTAAACAAAGCCAACGACAAGCGTTCCGAATCAGCCAGGTACAGGCTCATCGCCTGCCCTGCCGCCGGTTTATCCTGCTGGACCAGTAACGTGTAAATCTCACGATCGCGCTCCAACCATGGCGACTGGAAACGCTGCTCGTCAGGCTCTGCGCAAAACACCAGACGCAGCTGGGCGATGACCTGGGCAAAAAACTCATCGAACAACGGGCTGCGCATCAACCCAACGATCTGCTGGTGAAACACCAGGCTGTGGGTGGCGACCGCACGCCAGTCTTCGCGCTCACGGGCCAGGGTGGTTGCGTCGATAGCGTTTTGCATGCGCTCGGATTGGGCCTCTGTCAGCGGGCCGCTCTGGGCGATGGCCTGCAACTCCAGGGTGCGGCGGACTACAAACAAATCACGCACCTCGTCGCGTTCCAGCCGCCGGACCATGACGCCCTTGTTGCGCACGTAGCGGGTCAGCCCTTCTTGGCCGAGACGGTGCAATGCTTCGCGGATGGTGTTACGTGATGCGTTGTAGGCTTTCACCAGGTCCACCTCAACCAACGGCATCCCCGGCAAAAGCCGCCCGCCGATGATGTCGGCGCGGAGTTCCAAGGCGATTTGATCGGCTAAAGACAAGCTGGATGTCATGATTGCCTCACGATTGTTGAACAATCTCATGCTTAGAGGTAACCACTTTTCATGCCAACGCTTTAACCTTCGGGTTTTGGGCGCACTTCAAGTAAAAATCCCTCCTGCCCTCGGCGGCAGAGCTGGATGCCCATTGCGACAAGCTCTTCAGCCAAGAACGGCCACTGGAAACGTTTATTGAAAGTTATCTGTTGGAATGGCACCTGACCTCCCCAGCCAAGGTTGCCTGCTGGCTACCATGTCCGCCGAACTGGGCCTGAGAGGCCAGCACAGTACGACGACACAACCCAGGGTTCTGATCGAGATAAAGCCGGTCAATGACCGGCTTCCTTTGGCTGGCTTAGTTGATCGCCAGCCTATCGCGATTCTTCTCCAGCAAGGCTTTGCCGATACCCTTCACTTCCAGCAGCTCATCAACCGCCGTGAACGGACCATTGCTTTCCCGGTAGGCCACAATCGCCTTGGCTTTGGCGGCACCAATACCGAAGAGATCGCGACGCAGGGTTTCGGCGTCGGCGGCATTGAGGTTGACCTTGGCGGGTTGCTCGGCTTTGGACATTTGGGCGGTGATGGGTGTTGGGGCTTCGGGCTTGATGGAGGGGGCCGCGGTTGTGGTTACGGAGAGGGTGGTGAGGAAGGCGAAGATTAGGGAGGTGAGGTAGGTGTTTTGCATTTGACGCTCCATGACATTGATGAGGGAAAAGCAGCTTTTCCGAAGCTGCTTTTCAAACTTAGGCCATATTGGGGATTCGTCAAAAATGCTTGAGTAACAGAGTGTTAAATCGGTCGCGGTAGGAGTGGCAATCGCATGCCCTCGTACAGATCCGTACCTGCGGAATTAGTCCCTGCAAGCGCAAAAAACGCTCTGGCAAAAAGTCGAGAAGTGAAAGGAACTAACTGGATGATTGCTGAAGGAACCACCCATGCGACGTGCCGCTACCGCGAGCGCACATCTAAAGCATTCTCGAAAAACCAGGCATAGGCGTTCCGAAGTCCGTCTTCAAGGCTGATTGTTGCTTGCCAACCCAACTGCTGTAGTCGGGAGACATCCATCAACTTCCTTGGTGCGCCGTCCGGCTTGCTTGCGTCGAAGGTCAGACGACCTTTGAACCCGGTGACATTGGCGATGGTTTGAGCAAGTTCGCGGATAGTGAAATCTTCCCCTGTACCTACGTTGATGTGAGAGAGCATCGGCTGAGTATGGGCTTGATACTGCTCAGAGTTCAGCTCCATGATATGAACGGACGCACTAGCCATATCATCGACGTGCAAGAACTCACGCATTGGCGATCCGCTACCCCAGATCACCACTTCTTCTACATCCTGTTCAACGGCATCGTGGAAGCGACGAAGAAGCGCGGGAATGACGTGGGAGTTCTCCGGATGAAAGTTGTCGTTCGGCCCATACAAGTTGGTAGGCATGGCGCTACGGTAATCGCGGCCATATTGACGGTTATAGCTTTCACACAGTTTGATCCCGGCGATTTTTGCAATTGCGTAAGGCTCATTGGTAGGCTCAAGCACCCCGGTCAACAAAGCCTCCTCAGCCATTGGCTGCTGGACCTTAACCGGGTAGATACATGAAGAGCCTAAAAACAGCAATTTCTGCACATCATGTTGATGCGCCGCGTGAACAATATTTGCCTGCATGGTCAGGTTTTCGTAGATAAACTCTGCCGGATAGGTATTATTGGCATGAATGCCACCCACCTTTGCAGCCGCCATATAGACCTGCTCAATCTTGCTCTCCGCAAAAAAAGACGTTACCGAGTGTTGGTCTAGGAGATCCAATTGAGACCTGTCCCGGGTCAAAATGTTCGTATAGCCCAACGCCTGCAGGCGTCGGACGATGGCAGAGCCAACCATTCCCTTATGGCCGGCGACAAAAACACACTCGCTCAACTGGCGTGACATCCTAGTTCTCCAGCGACACTGGCAGGTCGTAACCATGATTCTTCAGCAGCGCATGACGCTGGGCGACTTTAAGATCTTCACGAACCATTTCGGCACACATTTCCTGTGCGGTAATTTCCGGGACCCAGCCTAGCTTGGTTTTCGCTTTGGTCGGATCGCCAAGTAGAGTTTCAACCTCTGCGGGACGAAAGTAGCGAGGGTCAACGCGAACCAATGTGTCTCCCACCTTGAGTGCTGGAGCCTTGTCGCCATCTATGGACTCAATAATGCCTCGCTCATCCACGCCGGTTCCTTCAAAGCGCAGGGTGATGCCGAGTTCTGCGGCAGACCAGCGAATGAAGTCACGAACAGAATATTGTACGCCCGTCGCTATCACAAAATCTTCAGGAGTATCTTGCTGCAGCATCATCCACTGCATGCGAACGTAATCTTTGGCATGCCCCCAATCGCGCAGCGCATCCATGTTACCCATGTATAAACACTGTTCAAGACCCTGTGCAATATTTGCAAGGCCGCGAGTGATTTTGCGGGTCACGAATGTCTCACCGCGTCGTGGAGATTCGTGGTTAAACAAAATCCCGTTGCAAGCATGCATGCCATAGGCTTCACGGTAATTGACTACGATCCAGTAGGCGTAAAGTTTTGCCACCGCATACGGCGAGCGCGGATAGAAAGGTGTTGTTTCTTTTTGAGGGGTTTCTTGTACCAGTCCGTAAAGTTCTGAGGTCGAGGCTTGGTAGAACCGGGTTTTTTTTTCCAGCCCGAGCAGTCGAATCGCTTCAAGGATACGTAATGTTCCCATCGCATCGACATCGGCGGTGTATTCCGGCGACTCGAAGCTTACGGCGACGTGGGACTGCGCGCCTAGGTTGTAGACCTCATCAGGCTGTACTTCCTGAATGATGCGGGTCAGGTTAGACGAATCGGACAAGTCACCGTAGTGAAGGATAAAGCGTTGGTTATCGACATGAGGATCCTGGTAAATGTGATCAACGCGCTGGGTGTTGAACGACGACGCGCGTCGTTTAATACCATGGACTTCATAGCCTTTTTCCAACAACAACTCAGCCAGATAGGAGCCGTCCTGGCCGGTGATCCCGGTAATAAGCGCTTTCTTCAGGGTCATGTCTACGTCCTAGCATTCTTTGAATGTGTAATTAAATTGCATTTAGCATACTGCCAATGACACTGATCATGGTCGACTGAGCCTTCTGTCCCAATACCAATTAGGCCGTGGTCGGATCCATACGACTGGTCAGCAGATCTGCGGTCGAAAAATTCCTGCGATTGGTAGAAATGCTCCTTCCAGTCGAGGCCCAGCTGTGTGAATGCTTCAGCACCGAATGTTTCCGGTGTGTGGGCCTGGCCTGCATCTTTCCTGAAATTACTCGTCTAATTGCACTGCAACATGCGCCAAATAGCATCGACATGCTCTGACGCCGCTCCTCGGTCACATGCAATATCCAGGCGTCAGGCGTCAATCGCTCCCCCCAAACCTGCCGCAATACGCTTGGCCGTAGTTACGATGCTTTGCGTAAACCGGGGTGGGGTAATTCAGATTCGTGATTGAACAGGATACCTATACTCGCGAAAAGATTATAAGCCTCACGATAATGATCGACCAGCCAGAAAGCTGAGGATTTAGCCATTGCGTAAAGGTTGGACATGGTACGTCGTGTTTCCGGAGACGGGTTCGCCGTCCGTTTAGCCGAAACTCGCTTAAGCCCGCATAGTGAAAGCGGATTGGCTGCTCCGGCACAGGCTGACCTCAAGCATCTTCCACACATCAAGCTGGAGCAAATGGAACGCTGGTACTGAACAACCATTCCTGCGGGAATCTGGTACCACGCTTCCCAGCCTAATAAATGGTATTTCGATTGAACGTAAGCGATCCACCAAGCACACCTACAATCAGGTACGGTTTCCGTTTACCGTGGCATTTCCGGTGAGCAGTTCCACGGTAACAACGCTTCGTAGTCTTCTGCCGTGGATGCATGCGGCAACCGCTCAAGTACGTGGCGCAGCCACGTATAGGGCTCCTGGCCGTTGACCTTGGCGGTCTCGACCAAGCTATAGATCTGCGCACTGGCGGTGGCGCCTTTGGGCGTATCGCTGAACAGCCATGCCTTGCGCCCTATGACAAACGGCTTTATTGCGCGCTCGGCTTTATTGTTGTCTATCGGTAAAAACCCAGCCTCCACGTAACGCTCCAGCCGGCTCCAGTTGCTGGCCAGATAATTAACGGCCTTGCCCAGCGCACTTTGCGGCGTCACTTGGGACTGGGTTTTCTCCAGCCAGCTTTTCAGTTGGGCAAGCACCGGGAAGCTCTGTTCCTGGCGACCGACAAAACGCTGATCACCCGTGACCTCTTTGAGTTCACGTTCGATACCATACAGCTTGTTAATCATGGCCAGCGCGATATCGGTACGGCCCGTCTTGCCTTTGGGTTGCACTTTTTGCGCATCGACGAACTTGCGCCGCGCATGCGCCCAGCAGCCCAGACGCTCGACACCCGGTTGCGCACCCACGGCGTTATAGCCAGCGTAATCGTCGGTCATCAGGTAGCCACGATAATCGGCGAGCAGACGCAGTGGCACCTCCTGCGCGCGGCTGGTGGTGTAGTTAAAAAGAATAACTGGGCGCTCAGGCGGGCCGCTGGCCTGCACCCACATCCAGGACTGGCTGGTCGGGTCTCGATCCGGTTCCTTCAGCACTTGTACCCGCGTTTCATCGCAGTGGATCACCGGACTTTCTAGCAACCGGTCGCGCATCAGATTCAGCAGCGGCTGAAAGTGTTCGCAGCACTGGATCAACCAGCGCGCCAGGGTTTGGCGTGGGATGTCGACGCCGTGTCGGCCAAGGACTTTTTCGAACCGATACAGTGGCAGACCGTCGACGTATTTGGTGGTCAGCAGCATCGCCAGGACGCTGGGGCTGGCCATGCTTTTTTCGATCAATTGGGCCGGTTTGTCGGCGGTGATTGGCGCGGCTTCACAACCACGGCAGCCGTAGACCTTGCGGACGTGTTTGATCACCCGGATCTGCATCGGCACGATTTCAAGCTGTTCGCTGGTTTCTTCACCGATGGTGTGTTTGCGGCAGCCGCACGCGCAGGTCAGTTCATGTTCGGGCAGTTCGTGAATGACTTCGATGCGTGGTAGATCGGCTGACAGTGGTTTGCGTTTGCCTCGGCGTTGGGTCGGGGCAACGACTTCTTCGTCAGACTCATCGGAGACCGGAACCGCGAGACTTTCGGGTTCATTAAAGAGCGCGAGCTGTGGCGTCTGCGGATCGACGGTTTGCTCTGATTTACGCCCGAAAAAACGTTCACGCCATAGCCGGATCTGTTCTTTCAGATCAACAATCTGGTCTTTGTCCACCTGACGCTCACTGAGCATCTGCACAAGCATTTGCTTGAGCAGAACCGGATCATCAGGGAGGTCGTCGGGCATGGAAATCATGGCCCGGATTATACCCAATCAAGCGACGAATCGCGGCGTCAAAACCTGATGCGGACGGTTGCGCCAGAGATCAAAACCGTCGAGCAGCCAGTTCAGTTCCTGAACCGTCAGGACAATGGCTTCATCCGTATCGTCAGGGGACGTTTTGAATCGTTCGGATTCGAGGCGCTTGAGCCAAAGGCAGAAGCCGTTGCGCTCCCAATAAAGTATTTTCACCCGATTACGGGGGCGATTCAGAAAAACAAAAAGCACGGGGTCGAACACCGCCACTTTGATATCCAATTCGACCAAGGCGGCGAGGCCGTCGATGGAATTTCGGAAGTCGACAGGCTTGGGGTAGAGGTAGACTTTTTCAAATTTGGCGTCGGGGCGCATCATAACTGCGGGCTCCTGATGGGAATCGGGAGCACAGCATCAGGCCTCAACGGGCAGTTTTGAATGTGTACATGGTGGATCGCTTACGACACAAGAGGGCTCGGTGGCAATAAGCGCGCGCAGGGTTGTCAGCATTGCCGAACAGTATGATTTGAACTGCGCATTAGCCGCCCAGTTGTAGGCCCTCGCAATCACTCCTAATCAAAAGTAATGTAGGCCGGCAGCGAGTCAAAGTGCGCTGGTAACGCATAGACATTTCAAAGTTGAAATGTGTAATTACTGGACGCTTACTATCGAATTACCATTCAGTAGAGTCGGAAAGAAAATTATTGAAACTCGCCTTTTTCAAGAAATAAGCGGTCGCGTTCTTGCAACTAAAAAAACTCAATATTTTTTAGATACTGCATGAGCGTTTTTATCGTTTGAAAAAGGGCGAATCTAGTTCTGCCGCCCACCGCTCTCATCGATTCAAAATAAAGCATGATTTAATTATAAATCGTCAAAACAGGCATATGGACAATGCAAATGCCTAAGAGCGAGAATGGACTTTTTCGCCCACAGACAATGTCGCACCGCCTGTTAAGTATCATCAATAGAAGCTACGGTTCAAAACGACGCTGCTGATAAATCCAATCAACAATTTCCCCATCGGGCGCATAGCCGCTAACTGTTTCACGTAGTATCTGACGAACACGGGAATAGTCATCTTTTTCAACCGCCAACAGCAATTCAGCGAGTTTAATCTTAAGCAATTCCCAATTTAGGTAGTCTTCGTTGGCCCTCATAATCATCGGGTGCTGCGTTGCGACGACGTTTTCACCAATGAGCAACTCTTCGTAAAGTTTTTCGCCAGGTCGTAAACCAGAGAATTCAATTGAAATATCTCCATGAGGTTTTTTCTCTGAGCGAACGCTCAAACCAGAAAGGTGAATCATCTTCTCGGCCAACTCGATAATTTTTACCGGCTCTCCCATATCCAAAACAAAAACGTCCCCTCCTTGCCCCAAGGAACCTGCTTGGATCACTAATTGAGCAGCTTCAGGGATCGTCATGAAGTAACGAGTGATTTTAGGATGGGTGACAGTAAGGGGGCCTCCCGACTTAATTTGCTTATAAAACAACGGAATAACCGAACCAGAAGAGCCAAGAACGTTTCCAAAACGAACCATTGTGAAGCGTGTTTTATTGACCCGCGAAATATTAGATTTATCCCCAAACAATACAGGAGCCAATTCGTGGCTGAGCGCTTGCAGTGTCAACTCAGCTAAGCGTTTTGTACTGCCCATAACGTTAGTTGGACGAACCGCTTTATCAGTGGAGATTAGTACAAAGTTCGCCACTCCAACCTGCAACGCTGCTTGAGCAGTATTGAGTGTTCCAATAACATTATTTAGTACACCCTCTGCGATATTGTGCTCAACCATCGGCACATGCTTATAGGCAGCAGCATGATAGACCGTGTCAACGCTCCAACTTTTCATAACGTCGACTAATTTTTTCTCATTACGCACAGAGCCTAAGATTGGAAGCAGCTTGACAGGTAAAGACTCTCGGACAATACGTAACTCGAGCTCGGATAAAATGCTATATAAGTTAAACTCACTGTGTTCGAACAACAACAATGTTGTGGGGTGTAAATTCAGTATCTGTCGACAGAGTTCAGAGCCGATTGAGCCGCCTGCGCCTGTGACCAATACACACTGTCCCTTAATGCAACGTTCCAACAGCTCTCCCTGGGCCGGCACCGCGTCACGCCCAAGCAAATCCGCGATATCAACTTCCTGAATGTCATCTACTTTCACGCGCCCACTGGCGAGATCCATAAACCCAGGAACACTGCGAACATGTAGAGGGAAACCTTCGAGAAAGCCCAATATTTCCCGTCGACGGGCGCGATTTGAGGAAGGAATTGCAAGTAAAATTTCTTGGGCACCTGTCGCATCAATCATGCGACTAATATGTTTGGGCTTATATACCTGCAGCCCGGAAATCACTCGGTCAGAAATACTGGCATCATCGTCAATGAAAGCAACTGGGCGCATGACTCGCCCCATACGCAATGCTGCAACCAACTGATTACCAGCAGCGCCCGCACCGTAGATAGCAACTCTGGGCAAACCATCTTCGCGGTTAGTAAAAGGCATATGCTGGGCCGCAGCAAACCAATCACCAAGAAAATACTGACGCATTGCCAACCGCAGCCCGCCGACCAAGATCAAACTGAGCCACCAGTAGTTAAAAACGATTGATCGAGGAATCACATGCTGATGGTTGCTGTACCAATAGACAACTACGCCGAGAATCAACGACGACAAACTGACAGCCTTGATAATCGCAATAAGTGCGTCGTTACCAAAATAGCGCATAACGGCGCGGTACATACCAAAGCGTATAAAAAGCGGAATGGCTACGATAGGTGCGGTTAAAAATAACCAAAAGTGCGTTGTAAAGGGATCGACCAATTCATCCAAGCCCAACCGCACCAGAAACGCCATCCATAGCGCGATCCACACCAGCAAAATATCAGCAGCGACTTGCAATACGCGCTTTTGCCTACGCGGTAGGTTCAGCAAAAATGCCCTGATTTTATCCATCATCTCCAGCACCTTACTAAGCTCCCGCCTCTAACATAAAAGGCCATGATTCCCTTTGAGCCGATATCTCGACTGTCATCCAAAAAAGATAAATCCGGTCAAGGCATTTAACAATCTGTACCAGCACGATACTTATAAGCTAAAACCATCAACGGTAGATAAGCGATAATAACACCCAGTAGGCCGTTTAGCGCAAAAACAGATATACAGATAGCAATTGGCAATAGCCAAAATAGATTAATAGCGGCAACTGCCATGGTCACCGAAAAATGACTACCAGCTTTGCGTGCAGCATGCTGATAAGCATGACTTCGATGAGCTTCATACACACGATGTCCCCGCAACATGCGAGAAAATAGAGTCATCGTTGCATCGACTACAAATACGCCCAACAGAACCAACCAGACCCACAAAAAGACCGGACTTTTCCAAGCAGCATAAAGGGAGAGAACTCCCATCGTTACTCCCAAAAACCCGCTACCTGCATCGCCCATAAATATACGCGCCGGTGGAAAATTCCAGACAAGGAACCCGCTGACCGCCATTGCTAAGAGTAAAGGTGGCCCGATTAAACCTGTAAAACCAGTCAACCAGTAGATCATACAAATACCTAAACAAGTGCAGATAGCTTCTGCGCTTGCGAGTCCATCTATACCATCCATAAAATTATATAAATTCAACAACCACACAAGATAGAAGGCAGACAAAATCCCGCCGAACCATTGCAGATCAACCACCCCTCCCCAGTACTCAAGGGGGGGTAGCCCACCCAGCCAGTACAATGCCCACGAGGCGCATACGAAATGTCCAATTAGCCTCCAGCGAGCGGCAATATGGCCATGATCATCAAGAAAGCCTAGGGCTGCGACCCCAATACCAGTTCCGAGTAGGGACCAGATCATTTGCCAGTCCGTCCCCCCGGTTACGCCGAAGAGAGGTACGAACAGCAAAAAAATCAGCACTATCGCAACTCCACCGCCTGTAGGCGTGGGAACCGAGTGAGAACTACGCGAGTTGGGAACATCGATGAGGCTTCGACTAATTGCGTACCGGCGGATACCGACAGTCAACAATGCGGACAAAAAGACAACGAGAGGAGATAAAAGCCACAAACTCATAAAAAGGCACGTCCTTGGAGCTACAGAAAGTTAATTTGCATCATGACCTTAACGCCAAGAACTCGCGACCACATTTTTGCAGTGCAAGCTCGGGAGGCAGCGGCGGAACCCATTCAAGCAGAGAGGTGGCTTTGCTTGAGTCAATCGTCAAAGACTCGCATAACTGTGTATACATAACCTGCCTGCCAATCAGACTCGCCCCCCATCGCATCAACGCCGGCGGACAAGAAAACAAACGGGGCTGCAATCCCATCCCGACAGCTAGGTGCGCAATGATCTCGGGCGTAGACAGCGCTATGCCATCAGAAATCAAAAATAACTGATTCGCAGCGGATGACTGAGTGATGCATTGGCGCAAAAAATGCACTAGATTTTCTAGGGAGATCATGCTTCTTGAGTTCTTCACCGAAGCAAGAGGCAAAGGCAGACTGGATGATACCAATTTAAGCAGTCGCCCGAAGTTCCCAGGAGCTTGAGCTCCATAGACGAGTGGGGGCCGCACAATTACCCACTCCATCGCAGAGCCCTCCGCAATCTGACGTAATTCCTGCTCAGCCTCAAGTTTGGAAACGGCATAGGCTGCATGCGGTGCTGGGGTAGAAACTTCGCTAAATGGTTTATCGATGGTTCGAGCACCATTGACACCTATCGAGCTAATCAGGATGAAACGCTTCACTCCGGCCTCACATGCTTGTCGGGCAAGCGCGGTGGTTCCCCCAACATTCACAGATCTAAACCTTGCCAGAGAGTCAGAGTGGGCCTCGCCCATGACATGCGCCCGGCCGGCCAAGTGAACAACTACGTCCACACCTGCAAGCGCAGGTCTCCAATTAGTCTCATCGTTGATGTCCCCGATGACTACAACGCCCACGCTAGACTCGCCGCAAAGCTGAGAGGTACGCAGCGCTGCCACTACATCAATACTTTCAAGACCTGCGCACGCACCAATCAAACTGCGGCCGACAAATCCAGTGGCTCCGGTTACTAGAACACGCATATCACACCTTGGTCACGTCCGAATAAACGCTTATCGTTCGCTGAAGCATCAACTCAAAGGTAAAATCACTAAGAAATCTAGATTTACCCATGACCCCCATCTTGGAACGCAAATCCCGCGAGCCGATTAAAGTACTCAGTGCGGACACCAGGCCATCATGATCATGCTTGTCCACCAATATTCCTGTCTCCTGCTGTGCCACTGCCTCTGGAACGCCACCTACACGTGAAGCGATCACCGGCAAGCCAGTACGCATTGCCTCCAGCACGGTCAATGGCAGCCCCTCCCAATTTGAAATAAGGCAGAAAACGTCAGATTTAGACAAGCGCTCAGAAACATCAGAACAAGCCCCCGCGAAAAAAAACTTATCTTCCAAACCTAGTTCGGAGACAAGATTTTTCACTTCCGGCATAGTGGGGCCGTCGCCTACGAAATCCATAGCCCAATCACTGCGAGGCAATGACGCCAAGGCACGAACCAAAAACACATGATCTTTTGGGGCTTCAAATCTAGCGACCATTATGAGACGAGTTACCTTAGATGATCCCGTAACAGAATCCTCTTCAGTTACCGAAGGCATCCCATTATGAATCGTCACAATTAAATCTGCCGCGCCCACGCCTGACCTCAGCGCCAAAGAACGATCATAGTCAGATACAGTAATAATTTTGTCTGTAAAATTTGCCACCAGACGTTCTATACAACGATACAAAATGCGCCGCGACGTGGCAACGCCTTCGGTAAATGCCCAACCATGCGCTGTAAATACACACGGTATGGACAACGTTTTTGCAACCAAACGTCCCACTATTCCGGCCTTGGAAGAATGCGCATGAATAAGGTTCGGTTTCCACTCCAACACAATACGCCGAAATTCTAAATAAAAGCGAAAATCATTGATAACGCTTAAGGGGCGTACTAGATGTATCGCGGAAATGCATCTAAGCCCCCGTTCTCTGGCCTTTTCAATAAAAATACCGTGGCCACCTACAACGATGGCCACTTCATGCCCTGCTTCTTGAACGCCATTGGCGAGATCAAGAAGATGAACGCTCGCCCCCCCAATAACATCGGAACGGGTGATAACGTATAAAACTCTCACTTTTCTTCCTCCTCATCATAACCATGAGGATTAAGAGTTTGCCAACGCCAAGAATCTACAACCATTGCATTCAAATCCAACGATGCGACCCAGTCCAGGTCTCTCTTTGCTTTAGACGGATCTGACCAGCACTCAGCCAAATCCCCGGACCGACGCGCAAGATACTGAAAAGGTATATCTACTTGGCTGATTGTGGAGAAAGCGTTGATTACCTCTAATACTGAATAGCCTTTTCCGGTACCTAAATTCCATAAGAAGCACCCGCTATGCTTTTGAAGATAGCTTAACGCTGCCAAATGTCCCTTGGCCAGGTCCACTACGTGGATATAATCTCTAATACCTGTACCATCCGGAGTGGGGTAATCATTCCCAAAAACAGAAACGGAAGAGCGTATACCAACAGCAACTTGGCTGATATAAGGGAATAAATTGTTAGGCGCGCCCTTGGGATGCTCCCCTATCAATCCGCTTACGTGAGCACCGACGGGATTGAAGTAACGTAGAACCGCAATGGCCCATCGAGGGTCAGAATGAGCCAAGTCAAGCAACATCTGCTCGACCATCAATTTGGAGCGCCCATAAGGGTTAGTGGGTGAAGCGCCACGCGAGTCCTCCCGAAGTGGCATTTCACAATACTGCCCATACACCGTAGCCGAAGAGCTAAATACCAAATTAAAAACACTCATCCTAGCCATGACTTGGCAGAGCACTATCGAACCAAGCACGTTATTACTATAATATTTTAAAGGATTTTCAACGCTTTCCCCTACGGCTTTGACGCCTGCGAAATGAATCACAAAATCAATCGAGTAGGTGCTGAATAGCTTAGTGAGCAACTCGGCATCGCAGACACTCCCCTCAAAGAATACGGGGCAAATACCAGTAATATTTTTGATTCTAACCAGCACTTCACTTGAACTATTACTGAGGTCATCGAGCACCACCACCTGGTACCCCACCTGAATACATTCAACAATTGTGTGAGAACCAATGTAACCAGCCCCTCCAGTAATTAAAACCGTTTTCAATATAACCCCCTAAAACCCAAAACTATTTTTTTGATTTTAAAAAAACTTTAAATATCGATAAAAATACACCTAGGAGCTTCTTAACACCAGGCTCAATCAGAAACTCCCTCAAAAAATATGAAGAAACTTCGGCGTAAGCCTGACGGCTACCCTTCGATTGAAAATCGGAAATTCTGTAGTCAATCATTGGAAATGATGTAAATACGCATTTCACATCGGCACGCTTGGCTAACCGTATCCAAAGATCATAATCTTCACTTTGAAAACCGCCCAAGTACCCTCTCGCAGACAGAATAAGATCCTTCTTGATTGTGATAGCCGGATGAACAAAAGGGTTTGAGTAAGTGATTTTTGAGCGCCAATCTTGCTCTCCCATCACACGAGAACCAACGACGTTACCGGCAGCATCAATAATTCGGCAAGATCCAGCAACAATATCCGTACCTGGATTCTGTTGAATAATTTTGTACGTCTCTGCAAGTCGATCAACATGACAAACATCATCACTATCAAATCTGACTATGTACTTACCGATGGCACTATTGACGCCAAAATTCAAATTAAACGATAGCTGACCTATTTCTGTTCGAAACAGTAAAATTCTCGGATCTTTCAACGTGGCAACAAATTCATATAACTCATCCGAGCACCGATTCAAGACGATTACAAATTCAAACCGGCTAAAATTTTGCGCCAAAACACTTTCAATTGCCTGATTAATATAACCATCATCACGATTGCAACACATTACAACACTGAAAAACGGCCGCTGCTGATCGTCTAACTCCTGCATCTCAACACCGCCCGTAGTGATCCGAAAATCGGACAATATCATCCTCCCCGAGATAAGAGCCCGATTGCACCTCAATAAGCTCAAGCGGTATGACACCGGGATTTTCGAGTGCGTGGACACCACCTATTGGTATGTAGGTAGATTGGTTTTCAGTCACGAGATAGGTCCGTTCTCCATTTGTGACTTTTGCAGTACCACTGACGACGATCCAATGCTCAGCACGATGGTGATGCATTTGCACAGAGAGTTTGTGCCCTGGTTTAACCGTAATCCTTTTTACTTGGTAGCGCAAACCACTATCAATAGCATCATAGACTCCCCAGGGCCTATAAACCTCACGATGAGATACGTGCTCTTTCCTGCCGTCGGCCTTCAGCTTTTCAACTATTTTTTTTACATCCTGAACATGATCTTTATGAGCAACAAGTACCGCGTCTTTGGTTTCTACAATAACAAGATCATGGATGCCAACAGTGGACACCAGGCGGCTTTCCGAATAAACATAACTGTTTGACGTGTCTACCGAAATCACATCACCCATAAGCAAATTGCCGTCCTGGGAACGAGTGCCGGCCTCCCACAACGCTGCCCATGATCCAATGTCGCTCCAGTTTGCATCGAGTGGAACCATCACAGCTTGCTGAGTCTTCTCCATAACCGCGTAGTCAATGGAGTTATCAGGGCACTGTAAGAATGCTTCTCGATCGACCCGAGTGAAATGCATATCACGCTCCCCCTTTGCCAAGGCCTCACGACACCAAAATAGAATATCGGGCTCATAGGCCTGCAGCTCCTCCAAATAACGGCTCGCCCTGAACATGAACATGCCGCTGTTCCAGTAATAACCGCCGTCAGCGAGGTAAACCTGCGCAGTTTCGGCGTCTGGTTTCTCAACAAAACGAGTAACTTCAAATCCTCCGTGTCCTACTGAGGGGCCCTGCCGCAGATAGCCATAGCCAGTTTCAGGCCTGGTAGGTGTGATACCGAAAGAGACCAGCTTACCCGCTCCGGCCAATAGCATTGCATTCCGTATCCCATCATGGAAGGCTTCAGTATCTTGAATGAGGTGATCAGCAGCCAAAACCAGAAGCAGGGGATCAGCGCCGTCGGCGGTGGCCTGAAGCGCCGCTAGAGCAATCGCCGGAGCCGTATTTCGGCCCAATGGTTCAAGCAAAATATTAATATCTTCAAGGCCAAGCATGCGTAATTGTTCCGCAGCCAAAAACCGATGCTCCTCATTACAAATTAACTGTGGCGATGCGTGGTCCAGGCCAGCCAACCGATTGATTGTGGCTTGCAGCATGGAAAACTTTGTGTCTACCAGTGGAAGAAACTGCTTTGGGTGAAGCTGCCGAGACAAAGGCCACAAGCGAGTGCCCGAACCACCCGCCATGATAATTGGAACAAACATTGATACGTCCTCTGATTACCTTCGAAGAGGCTTAAGACGCCGCATACGAGGTCGAACAGCGTGATGAGCTTGAAATATTTGGGGCGCGTGCCCAATGTCAATCATCTGCGAAAATTTTATGAAACGTGCAAATTGGATACGTACATTACTTAACTGCTCATTATCCAAGTATGGTGGCAGTTTTCAAGCATGAGTCTAGGTAATTCGTTTTGGCAATCAGGCAGCGGTGCTAACCCACAGCAAGCTTAACGCCAATCATCGAAAATCATCAGCTATGGCCTCGAATGCAGACCAGAGCAACAGCCGTGAACTCGACTGTCAACATATGAATTCACGATGGCAGAGACGCGATAATCATAGGGCAACATCGCACTAAATGCTGGGAAAGACTCATTCGGACAAGCGGATTTTCAACCCTGATTACAGACAAATCCCCCATCTCCTTTAGATTTTCAGCGCCTAATTCGTCAGTTATTACTCGCTCAAAATATAGTTCCAGCCAAGTAGCCGATTACTAGATTCCGATTGAAATAGATGATTTGTACAAGGCATATATACCACGGGATTGTCGCTTAAACTTAAAAATGCAGTCCACCAAGCGAACGTGCTCGCACCTATTATATAATCTTTGCAACAAATCAAACTTAAAAAATCAGCAATTGCGGGCTTTACCTCAGTGCCGAGCAATCCACAAATTTCAAAATCTTGGCCTTTAAAAACTTCCTCGCACCATTGTTTATCATCTGTAAACACTACAAACCGGCGTCCTTTAAAATGTCTAATTGCTTTAAAATAATAATCTTCACCCATGACCTTGTGACGAGGATCCGTTGACAGTAAAAAGTCACCCCGACGCACATGAACACCTACACTGGTAGAATAAAGATCCCTTGCCTTGTCCAGCAAGATAGAATGCTTCTGACGAATTAGCGACAAAAGTTCTTCTCGAAAATATAGAGCGCTTTGAACATATTGGAAGTAGCCAAAGTGAAAACCTGCATTCATCGCACTGCATGACGCTTCAAATTTTGTGTCCGCATCGTAATCATAAAGAAGGTAACTACCGATTTTTCGCAGATGGGCTTTTCTGACGATCAACCGAGAGACTTTAGCAAAAAATCCGGTTTCAAAAAAAATACAGCTTTCCGAGGACTGAGCATGATCAAAGTCAATCAAATCTGATAAACGTATGCCACCATGCATACCCTTACCGAGTAACATTTTGCTATTATACGAAACCGTGCGACCTGAAACAGACTCAACATATCTAGCCCACGCCAACTGAAAGAGTTGATTGCCCAAGCCACCCTGAAGCATAACGTTTATATGTATGCTCACCTAAAAACTCCGCGAGATCTTTTAACGTGCGCCATGACGATTGCCACGACCATTAGTACGATTGCAACTTGTAAAAATTTCAAGAGAAACTCATACATACTTGAACGAGAAAAATATACAAGATTTGGCAAAACTGAAAGAATTACAAACAGAACCGCTCCACTATTTTTAACTCCAGCCTTGCCCTCTTTATATAGCGCAACGACTCCATCCAGCGAGCGGACCAAGCACCCAAGAAGAAGACACCAAAATATATAAAACAACCATCCTTTATAGTAAGCCTCAGCGAAGAAACTTGTAGAAAACCCGCCACTAACAAAATTTATACTACGAGCCTGATCAACACATACACCAAACGACTGACTGGTAAAACTTAAACATTCACCCACCGCGCTATCAAAATTCACGGCCCCGTACAGAACCTCAAAAGACGCGCCCTGCCCATGTAGGGTTTGAGAGATTCTATCTATAACACCGCTTGCAAGTTCAAACCCCAATCTATATTCGAGTAAAACATTAGCAAGAACTAGAGACCCTACACCCAATGCAATTAGAAACAAATAATTTATTCGACGTTCCAACCCATAAACAAAAACGAACAAAAACAGATATGTAAAAAAGTAACCCCGAAGGCCGATCATTAAAAATCCGAGCGCAATAAACATCCACAAAAATGAAATAATCAAAAACCGATTATGGTGCTTCCCAAAAATCCCCCACAATAACAACAGGTTCTTCGCAATAAAAAATGTAAAAATATGGGCGTGAAACTCGGGATTTTCCAATGCTGCAAAATAATCACCGACCATATATTGCTGGGCCAACATATAAGATTTAGCTAAAAAGAAAAACCCACTACATAGCGCTAGAATTATGATAAAGCCATTCATCAGATGAGGTAAAGATGGAGTTGTTACCTTTACCAAGCGCCTGACCAGCTTCAAACTAAGTCGCTCACCCAAGATATACCCAGAGACTATAAATACAATCCCTAGCGCGAGAATAAGCACCGACTCATGAATTGAGCGCCTACTCAAAACGACCCCCGCCTCAACAACGTCCTTATCAAAAAACAATGTCAAAAATGGGCGAACCCACATGAAAAAAAATATCGAAATTGAAACAAGTGAAGCGATGTTCAATGGGCTTTTATAATTTCCTTGAAAACAAAAAAAACCTAACAGCGCAGTAATAGACACTAAAAATGCATTATATAAATAATCCTCTACGTGACTACCCTCTTCGCTTAAAGCCAGAATCAGGAAGACAGTCAAGATAAAGTTAAAAAGCAAAAAGAACCCGAACGCCAACTCGCTTCGCTTGACTAATATCATAAAGAGCGCCTCAGCAAAGCTTTGGCGACTGTTTTAAACTTATTCACCATAAAAAGCTCAAAGGACTTAATGTACAAAATACGGGAAGGCACACTTCGTTCGGCCGCGCTATATAACTTTTTAAAAACTAGTTCAGCATCAAAAAAATTAGAGTATTCGTAAGCAGCGGATGAAATATCACAAGCACCTTCGACAAATTGGTTAATTAGAACATCCATGGAACTTGATTGCTGTACTGGCTTTATACCTGCATAACTCAACTCACCTAACGAGTAGCCTTTAGATTGTGAAACCCATCTGTATGGAGGAGACTTAAGGTCATCTCTACGCGCCTTGGGAGGAACTACCACAGTGGGAATTTTATTCTTGGCCGCCTCCAAAGATGACGTTCCCATTGCAAACATTAGATCGATATTCTCACGAATAAAGCCGCTAAGCTCGTCTTTATCAACTGAAGGAATAAGACGGTACTCTATACTTGAGTCAGATAAGGTAAGTTCCTTCAGGGCATCAATAGCGTTACCATCACCGACAATATAAAAAACGATTTTGTTGTATCGTTTTAACGTTCCTTCTCGCAGAGAGCGAATATCAAGTATAACTCGCTCCAACGCATAAAACTTGAAATCCATATCAACGCGACCAACCCATCCCAATCGTAGAATGTTCTTCGGAGCGTCATATTCGAAATGTATAGCTGGGCTCTTATCTATGACGATCGGGCAAATTATATCTTGTATATTTTGACGAACTTCCAAGTCACCAATATCAGCAAATGCCCCAACCTCATCAGTAAATACTATGGATTCGCTCGCGAGGTGCACAGCCAACGAACGCTTAGCCCTGTCTTTCAAAGCGTTAATTATCGCGGCTTTAGGGCCTTTCGAACTAATGTATTGGGAATACTCTTCATCAGCAATCGATAGATATGCACCACGAAATGCCGCATACCCCATGCACCAAACACAGACATGTTTAAACTTTATAAATCTTGCTGAAAAAAGCCAAAGCCGACTCATCTCGGATGTTGGAAGAAACACAATATCGTATTCCTTAAATTTCGGCGTATCAACAGGTGTAAGAACGTCGACATCGAAATGGCCGAGCTTCAACCAACCGCTAAGGCGCGCAAGAAGGTAATCAGTACCTCCGAAACGCCCTTGAGTTAAAATCAATACTGTCCTCTTCACCACTAAATGCCACCCCGGCTTGTACTAAAAAGCTCTCGAACAGACTAATAGCCAAACTTATTGACCGTAGACAACTTGTCACCCATCAGCTTACGCCAAACGAAATAAGCCATGACCAGCCAGTACAAAAAATAATTAACAGCATGCGCAATTGCAACCCCCTGAAATCCAAATATTTTGGTGAAGCACCAGGTAAACGCTACAAAGCCAATAGCAAAAAACACCTCAGATACGATAAATAGCTTCACCATAGCCTTACCCAGCATAAGATAAGCCAATACCCACCCACCTATTTTCAAAGTGTCACCGAACATTTGCCAAGCAAACAATTCACGCATTGGCAAAAACTCTTTCGTGAACAACGTAAGAATTATAAAATCTTTTAACAGGTACATGATTAAAGCACTAAAAATAGCAACCGGCAATATTACACGATACCCTTGGATTATCTCAGCTTTAATCTCATCAGCACGCTTTAACTCAGACAATCTCGGAAGGTAATATACACTCAGCGTTGTTGTTACAAGCATCAAGTAAGCCGCACTTAAACGCCACATCGCCTCCCAATAACCGGCCGACTGCAAACCGAATTTGTTGCCGAGGTATTCACGTACAATCATATGACTTACAGGAACGCATGCAGCCGACGTTAACGCCATCAAAGCATACTTACCGAGATTTACAGTGACAGATGAATCAATGCCCGAGAAAAAATATGAAACCTTAAACCAAGGTGCCCTATAGCAAAGTATGAACGTCACTAAAAACGCGAACGACTGATAAACCGCTAGAGCAATTAAAGCACCATACAATCCAAAGTTTATAGCCATAAATGTGGTGATTAAAAATGAAAAAACGCTCCCCGCTATGTTAGCGAGCACATACCGAGCTATTTCTTTTTTCCCATTCAGAACGGCCAACAGAAGAGTATTAAATGAAAAAAACACCAACGAGGCGGCGAAGCATATAAATACCCCACCATATTCTTTGCTATTCAAAAACCATTTCGCCAGCGCTTCGTTGCAGACGACGATAATAAGAGCACCGAGCAAAGAACCAACCAGAGCCACTGTACCTGCAGTCCCCCACACCTTGCGTTGTGTTACTTCATCATCAATATATTCAGCAGTATATTTGGTTACTCCGGTATTAATAGCGCCACTTGCAAACGTCGTTATCATTTGCATAGCGTTCTGAAATTGCCCTAGTGCTGCATAGCCGTTAGGCCCAACATAGACCGCAAGCATCTTGTTGATCCCCAAGAGCGTCAACATTTTTATAGCGACAGCAATACTATTCAAAAGCCCTGTTTTTATCAGAGTCATTAGCTGCTGCCGACACTAAAGCTATTACAAGCCGAAACGACCTTTTTCGCTTCTTCCAGAGTTAACGTAGGACCTAGTGGGAGACTTAACACTTCATCATGAATAGCTTCAGTAATGGGCAAAGACAACATTGACATCTCGGCATAAGCTTTTTGTTTATGAATAGGAATAGGATAATGAATAAGCGTTTGAATCCCTAAATCTTTAAGGTGTTTTTGAAGCGCCTCACGATGTGCTGTTCGAATGACAAACAAATGCCAGACATGTTCTTCGAACTTTATTACATCAATGTCCGCAGGCAGGGGCAATACTATATGGGAGTTCTTAATACCGTTCAAATAAGTTTGCACGATCTCACGGCGCTGCATAACCTGCTCATCCAGATACTTCAGTTTTACAGACAGCACTGCAGCCTGCAGCTCATCTAGACGACTGTTTACACCTTGATATAGATTCTGATACTTCTCGTGCGAACCATAATTTCGAAGAGCACGCAGCACTTGAGCTAGCTCCTCATCATTAGTCGTGACGGCTCCTGCATCACCAAGCGCGCCTAAATTTTTTCCTGGATAGAAGCTAAAACCTGAAGCATCTCCCCAAGCACCAGCCTTTCTACCATTGTGACTTGCACCATGCGATTGCGCGGAATCTTCCAGCACTAATAATCCGTATTTTTTTGCCAACGATACCAAAGCGGGCATATCAGAAAGCAACCCATAAAGATGGACAGGCAGCAACACTTTCGTTCTCGAGGTAATTGCCTGCTCAATACCATTAACATTCAAATTGTAAGTCGTAGGATTGGGCTCAACTAAAACTGGAACGAGACCGTTTTCAGTGATAGCCAGTACACTTGCAATATAAGTGTTCGCTGGAACAATTACCTCGTCACCATCGTGTACAAGACCGAGCTCTTTCCAGGCTCGCAACGTCAAACTTAACGCATCTAGACCGTTAGCGACTCCTACACAGTATTTAGTACCACAATACTCCGCAAACTCGTGCTCAAAGCGCTCCAATTCAAATCCGCCAATATACCAGCCGGAGTCAATAACGCGAACGCACGCCTCTAGCAGCTCAGCCCGGACATCGTGATTGATTGCTTTCAGGTCTAAGAACTTAATCATACTTTTAAATACCGAATTATTTTAGCTGGATTTCCGACCACTACTGCACAATCAGGAACATCTTTAGTCACCACAGCCCCCGCACCGACCATAGCGAAGCGGCCAATGGTAACCCCCGGTAGGATAGTCGCGTTCGCACCGATACTGGCGCCAAACCTCAAGTTAATACTTTTAAACTCTTCTGGATATACTTTGGAACGAGGCATTGAGTCATTGGTAAACGTGGCATTAGGCCCTATAAAAACATTATCCTCTACCCGAGTTCCATCCCATAAATACACACCCGACTTTAAGGTAACATTATCTCCAATGACAACATCACCTTCCACTAGGGTATGCGCACAAATATTGCAGTCTTTACCAATCTTCGCGCCTTCAAGTATTACACTATACTGCCAAACACGCGTACCATCGCCTATATAACTGCTTTTTACATCTGCAAGCTCATGTATTTTAGGCATATTTTAAAAGACCTATAAACTTTGAGTAATCTCTAATATAATCTTGCTCATCATAAAAATCACTGGCTAAAACCAAAAGAATACAGTCTGCTGAAAAGTCATGCATTTCATGCCATATCATCTTATCTATAAATATAGCCTTACTTGAGCTATTTAAGATAACTTCTTCAATTTTAAAACCATCGTTCATCAACATACGGCATTGGCCCGAGACGCAGATAGCTGCCTGCTGCAACTCTCGATGAGCATGAAAACCGCGAGATACGCCAGGCTGCGTCCCAATTAGAAAATAAACGCGCTTAATGTCAAATGGGACATTTTTTTGTGCTTCTAAAACAACCAGTTGCCCGCGATCATCACCTAGTACCTGCAGGTCAACCAAATCCACCAAACTCATTTAGATCCCTCTCAAATCAATTCTCATATCAAGTAGCCAGCATGATGTCATCATACAGAGAAATATCTATTATTAGACCACGAAAGGCACTGCATACCAAAAACCGACGGTCTGACCTTTCCATCACGCGATCGCCCCCCCCCCCCCTTTCCGTCACCCTGTGCAGATACTCCTTCAGCAATGGCATTGCCTCAAACCCACAGCGGGCAAAGCCGCGCGATAGTGAACTGGTCAACAACTTCAGACAGAAATGCGTGCACTCAACGCACGCATACCCACAGCGAATTACCGTCGTCCGAGGCAACCGCATGGTGATGGGAAGGAGACGCTCAGTCTAAACGTCGCGATTTTGTCCTCGTTCGAAGGAGTGCTCAGGCAGCCGGACACTCTTGGTTCCATCAATACCCAACTGCTACCGTTTAACGTCCCGTGAGCTCCGGCCAGGCCCTCAGCATCTGGTGTTTGGGCCGTCTGAAGGAAGCACCTCGCTTTTGCTGGAAGAACCCCGTTCAAACAAACCTGTAATTCAGAGCTCACGCATTATAGCGATGATATGCAGAAAGTCTTAAAGCACCTTGCTGAATGCTTCGTGCTACCGGAATTATAGCCATTTGAATTGTACGATCGAGGCGGTGCTTGCGTCTAATCGGTTGCACGGGTCTGCCCGATACGCAATGCAGTAGACACAGCGCAGAATAACTCTACGGAACCATCGCCCGGTAATTTGCGCGGTTTGATCGAAGTACGTAACGATGCGTAGGCTCTCTCCATCACACTGCCAGCCAAACAGAGATACGCTCGATGATATTTTGCTGCCAATAGTTGGCATGGCGTCCAAACAGCCTCGCTCACCCTGGCATAGACTTTCCTTGGTGCTACGCTGAGAGATTAACTGCCCGTCGCGTTAACTACGTCACACGTGGGGGTTATAAGCATATTCTACAAACAGCAATCCAGGGCGTTTGCGGGGAAGGTGTCGGCCGTCACGCGTACTCGGCACATAGACTCAGCAAGCAACGGCTGGGCGTAAGCAATATCGCTAGCCTGTCGACCCGATAACGAAAACTTCAGCAGGGCGTCGCTGGTTTTATGTGGGTCTTAGTGTCCTACCGACCCGCATACGTCTGAGTACGATACTTGCAGTTCTTCAGCTCTCCTTTTCCCTACGCAGAAAAAGGTCGGAAAACTCGCAGTGCGGCGGAGTTAATCATTAAGATCTCCTGACTCACTAACTCTGCCCCTTTAGCTTGATGCGGCTCCGCCTAGCACCTGGCAGAGCGCTCCGCGACTGCGTCAATCAAGACAGCACTTATTTATGCGGAGCGTCATAAAAAGCTTAGTCATTGATACCGGCTTAAATACAAGTCTTTTCAATTTGCCTCTGCGGACTCGAAAAGTAATAATATTTCTTGCACTGATAAGAAGCGGGTAATGATTGCTGTTCTTTAAGGAGACTCTGGCGCTGAAAAACTGTCACTAGGAATTCGGAGTAATCTGCTTATCATTGTTACTTTCCATCCAGCCATCTCCTTGTAGAGCTACCCTCGCTAAAAATAAATATTTTGTGCCCTCCACGCTATATATACAGCACTCAATTCCATTGCAGTAAGTTGCCAGAATCGAAACCATGGTTGTGGTGATTAGCCAGTAGAACTCTGAAAAGATTACGAATTAGAATCAATCGTAAGTTTTATCTCAACACTCGGAGTTAAGGAGGTGGTACTTATCAAGCTAGCACCGCAAGGGCAATGGTGTTAACTAAGCGTCACTGAAAATTTGCTGACAGCGAGATAGTTGATCATGGGCTAAATCAGTGAATCCTCAAACTGACGCATTGTTCAAGGAATAACCCGGTCCGAGTGTAATCGACTGCATTCCTGTTATGAGCGGTGTAGCTGAAGGCGTGATCAGTTTTGGATGGGAGGTCACTAATCGCCGCTGACTACGCTAACCTCTTCGGAGCCCTTGCACGTAAAGCAAACGATTCTTGCCGCGAGGTTGAAAATGCTACTGCAACCCTCTAAGAGCGTACAAACATTCTGTAACCAAGCGGGGCACTGTTCGGGGTTTTCCTCTGAAAAAATCATTTCACCAATCGAAAAACCGCCCGGACGCACAATCAACTTCGTAGAATAAAAGCGGAACTTCTGATAAGCGCTCATCAAGCCGCTCACCATTTTTCAGCAAGTGCAATTCTTTAGCTCCGCCCGTCATAGACCGATCTAAGACGCCGGTTACGTATCAAAAACCCAAATAATGGCCCTACCAGCATTCCGGCGACCAACGCCCCAACCACAAACATCGACACTGGCATCTTCCCAGTACCGAAGCCCATAAACGAGAGAGAAATATCCTGCTGATTTTCCAGTACAAATGCCATCACTAGCAACGCAACAAACAGCACCGTCAGTATCACAATGACGCGCTTAACCCTACTCATAACCTTCTCCTACCCCAAAAAACACTCAGACGCCTTCTTCCTCATCCTCATTCACCCGATCCCGCAACTCCTTCCCCGGCTTGAAATGAGGCACAAACTTCCCATCCAGACTCACCGACTGCCCAGTCTTAGGATTCCGCCCTACCCGCGGCGCACGATAGTGCAGCGAAAAGCTGCCAAACCCCCGGATCTCAATCCGGTCCCCAGTCGCTAAACACTGGGACATTTGCTCGAGCATGGTCTTGATAGCCAGTTCCACATCCTTGGATGAGAGCAGCCCTTGATGGGTGACAATTCGTTCGATCAACTCCGACTTCGTCATATTTTTCCCTTCTTTTTCAAGCAGCTAGGAAAAGCGCTTCGAAGGTTTTAGCATGACTTGATGAATTTGAACAGCCCATGGATAAACTTATCTGCTGGTTAAATAAACACCTGCGTGAAACACGTAACCGCCTCAATTGCAGATGACGAGCATCTTGCGAGTCACCGCGCCAGCAGGGTTCCAGCCGAATAGGTAGTCGCCCTCTTCGTCCTTGGCGTCACTGGACTTGGTGATGACCTTGTAGCCCTGCATCTTGCACTCACGGGCGGCGCGCTTCTCGCACTTGTCCCACTTGTTGCCCAGACCCGAGCAGTCGATCTCGATGCCGCTGACGCCGCGCTTAGCGTGGGTCTTGGCACTGGTGGCAGAGCAGCCTGCAAGCATTACCACTGCGAGTATTACAATAAGCCTGTTCATTCAAATCCTTATTGAAGCGACATCACGAGAACCGCTTTTTTTCCTAAGACTATAGTCAGTTCTGACACTGAGCTACTCACCTTGGTTCTCGACGTTGATTCAACAAATTTCAGGCACAAAAAAGGGCGACCGAAGTCACCCTTTTTCTATGGTCTGACAGAACTTAGTTCTGTTTTTCCATTTGTGCACGCAACAGGTCGCCCAGAGTGGTAGGACCAGCAGCGATGCTATCCGAAGGCTTGTCTTTCAAGCTTTGGATGGCTTCTTTCTCTTCAGCATCGTCTTTCGACTTGATGGAGAGCTGGATTACGCGGCTCTTGCGGTCAACGCTGATGATCTTGGCTTCTACTTCCTGGCCTTCTTTCAGAACGTTGCGCGCGTCTTCAACGCGGTCACGGCTGATTTCGGAGGCTTTCAGAGTCGCTTCGATATCGTCGGCCAGAGTGATGATGGCGCCTTTAGCGTCAACTTCTTTCACGATGCCTTTAACGATTGCGCCTTTGTCGTTGTCCTGAACGTATTCAGAGAACGGGTCGCTTTCCAGTTGCTTGATGCCCAGGGAGATGCGCTCGCGCTCTGGGTCAACCGACAGGATAACGGTGTCCAGCTCGTCGCCCTTCTTGAAACGACGAACAGCTTCTTCGCCCACTTCGTTCCAGGAGATGTCGGACAGGTGAACCAGGCCGTCGATGCCGCCGTCCAGACCAATGAAGATACCGAAATCGGTGATCGACTTGATGGTGCCGGAGATTTTATCGCCCTTGTTGAACTGGCCAGAGAAATCTTCCCATGGGTTAGATTTGCACTGCTTGATGCCGAGGGAGATACGACGACGCTCTTCGTCGATGTCCAGAACCATAACTTCCACTTCGTCGCCGACTTGTACGACTTTCGAAGGGTGGATGTTTTTGTTGGTCCAGTCCATTTCGGAAACGTGTACCAGGCCTTCCACGCCTTCTTCCAGCTCAGCGAAGCAGCCGTAGTCGGTCAGGTTGGTAACACGCGCGGTAACGCGAGTGCTTTCTGGGTAACGGGCTTTGATAGCGACCCATGGATCTTCACCCAGTTGCTTCAGGCCCAGGGAAACACGGTTGCGTTCGCGATCGTATTTCAGAACCTTGACATCGATCTCGTCGCCAACGTTGACGATTTCGGAAGGATGCTTGATACGCTTCCAAGCCATGTCGGTAATGTGCAGCAGGCCATCGACGCCACCCAGATCGACGAATGCGCCGTAATCGGTGAGGTTCTTGACGATACCTTTGACTTGTTGGCCTTCCTGCAGGGATTCCAGCAGAGCTTCACGCTCGGCGGAGTTCTCTGCTTCCAGGACGCTGCGACGGGAAACGACAACGTTGTTGCGTTTCTGGTCGAGTTTGATGACCTTGAATTCGAGTTCTTTGCCTTCCAGGTGCGTGGTGTCGCGCACAGGACGAACGTCGACCAAAGAACCTGGCAGGAACGCACGGATGCCGTTAACGTCGACAGTGAAGCCGCCTTTAACCTTACCGTTGATAACGCCCTTGACCACTTCTTCAGCTGCGAAGGCTGCTTCGAGAACAATCCAGCATTCAGCGCGCTTGGCTTTTTCACGGGACAGCTTGGTTTCACCGAAACCGTCTTCAACCGAGTCCAGAGCAACGTGAACTTCGTCACCGACATTGATTGTCAGATCGCCAGCATCGTTGTAGAACTGTTCCAGAGGGATCAGAGCTTCAGACTTCAGACCAGCGTGAACGGTTACCCAGCGAGCTTGGTAATCGATATCAACGATAACACCGGTGATGATGGAGCCTGCCTGAAGGTTCAGGGTTTTTAGGCTTTCTTCAAAGAGTTCCGCAAAGCTTTCGCTCATTTTAATTCCTGTTGATAAGGGCGAAGAATACGCCCATCTCCACACCCCAGACGGTGTGGGTCAGTTTCAATTAAAAGAAGCACCACAGGACTATGACTGGTCCCCTGCGGCCTTCTTGGTCACCCGGCGATATCGCGAATAGCGATCTCGCTCATGATGCGTTCCAGCACCTGCTCAATGGACAACTCCGTGGAATCCAGCTGTATGGCATCAGCCGCCGGCTTTAGCGGGGCTACTGCGCGCTGGGTATCACGCTCATCGCGTGCACGGATCTCATCTAGCAGACTCGACAGACTAACACCATCGACTTTGCCCTTCAACTGCAAGTAACGGCGGCGAGCCCGCTCCTCGGCACTGGCGGTCAGGAAAATCTTTAACGGCGCCTCTGGAAATACCACGGTGCCCATGTCGCGGCCATCGGCCACCAAGCCCGGCGGTTCCTGAAACGCCCGCTGACGCTGCAGCAAAGCGTCACGCACCGCAGGCAGCGCGGCGACCTGGGACGCCCAGGAGCCGACTTGTTCGTTGCGCAGATCATCGGTCACATCATCGCCTTCGAGGATGATGCGCTGGGGATGACCTTCCGTCGCGCCGACGAACTGCACATCCAAATGTGCGGCCAGCAGCTTCAGGGATTCTTCGTTGGTCAGGTCGACGCCATGGTTGCGAGCGGCAAACGCCAACAGGCGGTAAAGCGCGCCGGAATCCAGCAGGCACCAACCCAGGCGCTTGGCCAGGATGCCGGCTATCGTGCCTTTGCCCGAACCGCTTGGCCCGTCGATGGTAATCACCGGTGCTTTGATATTCACAATTGAGCCTCTTGGGCAACACGGATGCCGACTTGGGCACACAGTGTAAGAAAATTCGGAAAAGACGTAGCAACATTGGCGCAGTCGCGGATACGAATCGGCGCCGCCGCCCTTAGGGAAGCCACACTGAACGCCATGGCGATGCGGTGATCGCCATGGGCATGCACTTCGCCACCCCCCATCAGGCCACCGTCAATGATAATCCCATCGGGGGTCGGTTCACACTTCACCCCTAGCGCCAATAGACCATCGGCCATCACCTGGATACGGTCAGACTCCTTCACGCGCAGCTCCTCAGCTCCGCGCAACACCGTGCGCCCCTCGGCACAGGCCGCCGCGACGAACAGCACCGGAAACTCATCGATTGCCAACGGCACCAGCGCGTCGGGAATCTCGATCCCCTTCAGCGCCGCCGCGCGCACCCGCAGGTCCGCGACAGGCTCACCGCCGACTTCGCGCAGGTTTTCCAGCGTTATATCTGCGCCCATCAGCCGCAGGATGTCGATCACGCCGGTACGCGTCGGATTGACACCGACATGCTCCAGCAACAACTCGGAGCCCTCGGCAATCGACGCAGCCACTAGGAAGAACGCAGAAGAAGAGATATCCCCCGGCACTTCTATATGGGTAGCCGTCAACGAATGCCCCGACTCAACCGAAGCCGTCGCGCCCTGCACCGCCACCGGATAACCAAAGCCGCGCAACATACGTTCGGTGTGGTCACGGGTCGGTGCCGGCTCGGTCACCGCGGTCTTGCCCTCGGCATACAAACCCGCCAACAACAGGCAGGATTTGACCTGGGCGCTGGCCATCGGCATGTCATACGCCACGCCCTTCAACGACTGGCCACCACGGATGGTCAGCGGCGGACGCCCTTCCGGCCCGGTCTCGATCACCGCGCCCATTTCCCGTAGCGGCTTGGCCACGCGACTCATCGGGCGCTTGGACAGGGACGCGTCGCCCGTCAGCACGCTGTCAAAGCTCTGCGCTGCCAGCAAGCCGGACAGCAGGCGCATGGAGGTGCCAGAGTTACCGAGGTAAATCGGCCCCGGCGCCGGTTTCAAGCCATGTAAACCCACGCCATGAATGGTCACACGCCCATGGTGCGGGCCTTCAATCACCACGCCCATGTCGCGAAACGCCTGCAAGGTCGCCAGGGCGTCTTCGCCCTCGAGGAAACCGTCGACCTCGGTCACACCTTCAGCCAACGAACCGAGCATGATCGACCGATGGGAGATCGACTTGTCGCCCGGCACCCGAATGCGCCCGCTCAAGCGGCCCCCCGGGCTGGCGAGAAAGGTCAGTTCATCAGCGCTCACAGCGGTTTCCATATAGGCCCGGCGAGCCAGGATCTTGCTGAAATGCTCACGCGCCACCCGTGCACGGGTGAACACGCCCAATAATTGATGGCCGTCCCCCGCGTCGACCGCATCGCGCAAGGCGTCGAGGTCACTGCGGAAGGTGTCCAGGGTGCGCAACACCGCTTCGCGATTGGCAAGGAAGATGTCGTGCCACATCACCGGGTCGCTGCCGGCAATCCGCGTGAAGTCACGGAAGCCGCCGGCGGCATAACGGAATATCTCGAGGTTCTCGTTGCGCTTGGCCAGGGAGTCCACCAGGCCAAATGCCAACAAATGCGGCAAGTGACTGGTCGCCGCCAGCACCTCGTCGTGACGCTCAACCTGCATGTGCTCGACATCCGCGCCCAGCTCACGCCACAGACGATCCACCACCGCCAATGCAGCGGGGTCGGTTTGCTCCAGCGGTGTGAGGATGACTTTGTGGCGACGGAACAGCTGCGCATTCGACGCCTCTACCCCACTCTGCTCGGAACCGGCAATCGGATGGCCCGGCACGAACCGCGCCGGCATGCCGCCAAACGCCTGTTGCGCCGCACGCACCACATTGCCCTTGGCACTGCCGACGTCCGTCAGGATCGCCTGACCAAGGTCCATGCCGGCCAACATACCGAGCAATTTCTCCATGGCCAGGATTGGCACCGCGAGCTGGATCACGTCAGCGCCGCGGCACGCAAGCGCCAGATCCGCTTCACAGCGATCCACCACCCCCAACTCAACCGCCAACTGACGCGATTTGGGGTCAAGGTCCACACCGACTACTTCGCCACACAGCCCGCTTTCACGCAGGCCTTTGGCGAAGGAGCCGCCGATCAAGCCCAGACCGACCACCACCAGGCGACCGATCATAGGCACAGCAGGTTGCAATGCGGTGACATCAACCACGGGCCAGAACCTTGGCCAGCGCGTCCAGGAAGCGGCTGTTTTCAGCCGGCAAACCGATGGTGATACGCAGGTGATTCGGCATGCCGTAGTTGGCCACCGGACGCACGATCACGCCTTCGCGCAACAAACCCTGGAACACCGGGGCAGCCACTTGGCCAAGGTCGACACAGATGAAGTTGCCCTTGGACGGAATCCAGCCCAGGCCCATCTCACGAAAGCCTGCCTGCAATTGCAGCATGCCGCTTTCGTTGACGCGACGGCTCTCTTCCAGGTACTCGGTATCCTTAACCGCCGCACAGGCCGCGGCCAGCGCGAGGCTGTTGACGTTGAACGGTTGGCGTACGCGGTTCAGCACATCGGCAACCACCGCACTGGACAGACCGTAGCCGACCCGCAACGACGCCAGGCCATAGGCCTTGGAGAACGTGCGCGATACCAGCAGGTTCGGGTAGGCCGCCAGGAAGTCCAGGCCGTCCGGCAAGTCGCTGCCTTCGGCGTATTCGATGTAGGCTTCGTCCAGCACCACCAGTACGTGCTCAGGCACGTCTTGCAGGAAGTCGTTCAGCGCTTGAGCATCAAACCAGGTACCGGTCGGGTTGTTCGGGTTGGCAATAAACACCACGCGGGTCTGGGCGTCGATGGCCGCCAACATGGCCGGCAGGTCGTGGCCCCAGTCCTTCGCAGGAATGATGCGCGCATCAGCGCCAACAGCCTGCGTGACAATTGGATACACCGCGAACGCGTGCTCGCTGAACACCGCATTCAGGCCCGGCGCCAGGTAGGCACGGCCGACCAGCTCGAGAATGTCATTGGAACCGTTGCCCAACGTCACCTGGTTCAGCTCGACGCGGCACTTCTGCGCCAACAGCGACTTAAGCGCAAAGCCATTGCCGTCGGGATAACGCGTCAGCTCCGCCAGCTCTTCGCGAATCGCCGCGAGCACGTTAGGGCTCGGGCCCAACGGATTTTCGTTACTCGCCAATTTGACGATTTTGGAAGGATCCAGATTCAACTCACGCGCCAACTCGTCCACAGGCTTGCCCGGAACGTAAGGCGACAGTTGTTGCACGCCCGGCTGAGCCAGGGCGAGAAAATTGCCACTCATGTTAACGCCTCACAAAACCGCTTTCGGGTAAGAGCCCAGCACCTTGAGTGCCACGGCTTCCTGACTGATTTTCTCGAGCACGCCCTTGACCAGTGGGTCGCGGTGATGGCCGATGAAGTCGATAAAGAACACGTAAGTCCATTTACCGCTGCGCGAAGGACGAGTCTCGATGCGCGTCAGGTCAATCCCGTTGTCGTGGAACGGCACCAGCAGCTCATGCAGCGCGCCGGGCTTGTTGCTCATGGAGACGATGATCGAGGTCTTGTCGTCGCCGGTCGGCGGCACTTCCTGGCTGCCAATCATCAGGAAACGCGTGGAGTTGTCCGGGCGGTCCTCGATTTTTTCGGCCAGGCGCGTCAGGCCATACAGGCCCGCCGCCATATCACCGGCGATGGCCGCCGAGTTCCACTCACCCTTGACCCGCTTGGCGGCTTCGGCATTGCTGGAGACTGCCACGCGCTCAACATTCGGGTAATGCGCGTCCAGCCACTTGCGGCACTGCGCCAGGGACTGGGCGTGAGAATAAATGCGGCTGATACTGTCGGTCTTGGTGCTCTCGCCCACCAGCAGATGGTGGTGGATACGCAGCTCGACTTCGCCGCAGATCACCATGTCGTGCTCGAGGAAGCTGTCCAGGGTGTGGTTGACCGCGCCTTCGGTGGAGTTTTCCACCGGGACCACGCCAAAATTCACCGCACCGGCCGCCACTTCACGGAACACTTCGTCGATCGCAGCCATCGGCTTGCTGATCACCGCGTGGCCGAAGTGTTTCATGGCCGCCGCTTGCGTGAAGGTGCCTTCCGGGCCGAGGTACGCCACTTTCAGCGGTTGCTCCAGCGCCAGGCATGACGACATGATTTCACGGAACAACCGCGCCATCTCTTCATTGCCCAACGGGCCCTTGTTGCGCTCCATCACACGCTTGAGCACCTGGGCTTCACGCTCAGGCCGGTAGAACACCGGCACCTCGCCTTCTGCCAGGGACGCCATTTTCACCCGTGCCACTTCCTGCGCGCACCGCGCGCGCTCACTGATCAGCTCCAGGACTTTCTCGTCCAGGCTGTCAATGCGTACACGCAGGGCCTTGAGTTCTTGCTCAGACATTAGCCGTGTTCCTTTTCGAACGCTGCCATGTAGGCAACCAGCGCGTTGATCGCGTTGATGTCGACAGCGTTGTAGATGGAGGCGCGCATGCCACCGACCGAACGGTGGCCCTTAAGGTTCAGCAGGCCGCGCTCGTCGGCACCGGCCAGGAACGGTTTGTCCAGACGGTCGTCCGCCAGGCGGAACGGCACGTTCATCCACGAGCGATCAGTGAGGTTGATCGGGTTGCTGTAGAGGCCGCTGGCGTCGATGAAGTCGTACAGGGTGCGCTTCTTCTCTTCGTTGCGCTTGCCCATGGCTGCCACACCGCCCTGCTCTTTCAGCCATTCGAAAACCAGGCCAGACAGGTACCAGGCGAACGCTGGCGGGGTGTTGTACATCGAGCCATTATCCGCCGCGACCTTGTAGTTGAGCATGGTCGGGCACAGCGAACGGGCACGGCCGAGCAGGTCTTCGCGGATGATGTTGACCACGATGCCGCTCGGGCCGATGTTCTTCTGCGCGCCGGCGTAGATCATGCCGTACCTGGACACATCGATCGGGCGCGAGAGGATGTCCGAAGACATGTCGCACACCAGCGGCACGTCACCCACTTCCGGCACCCAGTCGAACTCCAGGCCGCCGATGGTCTCGTTCTGCACGTAGTGCACGTAGGCAGCGTCCTTCGACAGCTTCCACTCGTTCTGACCGGGAATCGCGAAGTAGTCGTAGGGCTTGGCGGTGCCCGCCACATTGACGTGACCGTAACGCGAGGCCTCTTCAATCGCCTTCTGGCCCCAGATACCGGTGTCGATATAGTCGGCAGTGCCGTCTTCCGGCAGCAGGTTCAGCGGGATCTGGGCGAATTGCTGGCTGGCGCCGCCTTGCAGGAACAGCACTTTGTAGTCGGATGGGATGCCCAGCAAGTCGCGCAGGTCCTGCTCGGCCTTGGTGGCGATGGACACGAACTCATCGCTGCGATGGCTCATTTCCATCACGGAGAGGCCTTTTCCATGCCAGTCGAGGAGTTCACCCTGCGCACGCTGCAGGACTGCTTCAGGAAGCGCCGCGGGACCGGCACAGAAGTTATAGGCTCTCTTGCTCACATCCAATCTCACTCTGATCTGGTGGGGCTGCAATCATGTTCGGCAACAACCTTTCTATGGCGCGAACCCTTGTGGGAGCTGGCTTGCCTGCGATACACGCACCTCGGTAGCTCAGTGATACCTCGGTGATGCTATCGCAGGCAAGCCAGCTCCCACATGAGCCGCGTCCGGACAAAGGTCGTGTATTTCATAAGGGACAAACAACAAGGGGGCGAATCTTCATCCGCCCCCTGTGTGTCCGCTTATTCCTGCGGTTCTTCTTCGTCTGCGGCTGCATCGAGGGTTGGCTCGTCGACGTTGTCATCGCCGGCTGCGATCACCTCGCCATCGAAGCCTTCACCTTCAAGCTCGTCGCCTTCCAGCTCTTCGCCTTCCACTTCCGACGGTTCCTGGACACGCTCCAGGCCGACCAGTTTTTCGTCCTTGGCCAGCTTGATCAAGGTGACGCCCTGGGTGTTACGGCCCAGGCTCGACACTTCAGCCACACGGGTACGTACCAGGGTGCCCTGGTCGGAAATCAGCATGATTTCCTCGCCATCGAGCACCTGGACTGCGCCGACCAGACGGCCGTTGCGGTCGTTGCTGACCATGGCGATCACGCCTTGGCCGCCACGCTTGTACTCCGGGAACTCGCTGATAGCGGTACGCTTGCCATAACCACGCTCGGAAGCGGTGAGGATCTGGCTGCCTTCTTCCGGGATCAGCATCGAAATCAGCTTCTGCCCTTCCGGCAGGCGCATGCCGCGCACACCGCGAGCGGTACGGCCCATGGCGCGAACGTCGGATTCCTTGAAGCGCGTTACTTTACCGCCGTCGGAGAACAGCATGACTTCACGCTCGCCATCGGTGATGGCCGCGGAGATCAGTACGTCGCCTTCATCCAGTTCCAGGGCGATCAGGCCCACACTGCGTTGACGGCTGAAGGATTCCAGCGGGGTCTTCTTCACGGTGCCCTTGGCGGTCGCCATGAAGATGAAGTGACCTTCGGTGTATTCCTCGACCGGCAGCATGGTGGTGATGTATTCATCACTGTCCAGCGGCAGCAGGTTGACCAGTGGGCGACCACGGGCGGCGCGGGAGGCTTCCGGAATTTCGTAGGTTTTCAGCCAGTACACTTTGCCTTTGCTGGAGAACAGCAACAGCGTGGTGTGGCTGTTGGCGACCAGCAGGTGAGCGATGTAGTCCTCATCCTTGACGCCGGTAGCCGACTTACCTTTACCACCACGACGCTGGGCCTGGTACGCAGCCAATGGCTGGGTTTTGGCGTAGCCACTGTGGGAGATGGTCACGACGCGCTCTTCTTCCGGGATCATGTCACCCAGGGTCAGGTCGAGGCGTGCATCGAGGATCTCGGTGCGGCGCACATCACCGTATTCGGCGCGGATCACTTCCAGCTCTTCGCGGATCACTTCCATCAGGCGCACGGCGCTGTTGAGGATGCGGATCAGCTCGCCGATCTGGTTGAGAATCTCCTGGTACTCGGCCAGCAGCTTCTCGTGCTCCAGACCGGTCAGGCGGTGCAGGCGCAGTTCGAGGATGGCCTGGGCCTGTTCCGGCGACAGGAAATACTTGCCGTCGCGCAGACCGTATTGCGGGTCCAGGGTCTCAGGGCGGCACGAATCGGCGCCGGCGCGCTCAACCATCGCCACTACGGCGCTGGATTCCCACGGCATCTTGATCAGTGCTTCTTTAGCTTCCGACGGGGTCGGCGAGGCTTTGATCAGGGCGATGACCGGGTCGATGTTCGACAGCGCAACAGCCTGGCCTTCCAGGATGTGGCCGCGCTCGCGGGCCTTGCGCAGTTCGAATACGGTACGGCGGGTAACGACTTCGCGGCGGTGACGGACAAACGCTTCCAGCAGATCCTTGAGGTTCAGGATGCGCGGGCGACCGTCGATCAGTGCGACTACGTTGATACCAAATACGCTTTGCAGCTGGGTCTGGGCGTAAAGGTTGTTGAGGATCACCTCAGGCACTTCGCCACGACGCAGCTCGATCACTACGCGCATACCGTCTTTGTCGGACTCGTCGCGCAGTTCGGTGATGCCTTCAAGCTTCTTCTCTTTGACCAGCTCGGCGATCTTCTCGATCAGACGCGCCTTGTTCAGCTGGTACGGGAGTTCGGTGATGACGATCTGCTGGCGGCCACCGACTTTGTCGATGTCTTCGATCATCGAGCGGGCGCGCATGTAAATGCGGCCGCGACCGGTGCGGTAGGCTTCGATGATGCCGGCGCGACCGTTAATGATCGCGGCGGTCGGGAAGTCCGGACCGGGGATGTATTGCATCAGCTCATCGACGGTCAACTCAGGGTTGTCGATAAGCGCCAGGCAACCGTCGATGACTTCACCGAGGTTATGCGGCGGGATGTTGGTGGCCATGCCCACGGCAATACCGCTGGAACCGTTGACCAGCAGGTTGGGAATACGGGTTGGCATGACCGCCGGGATCATTTCGGTGCCGTCGTAGTTCGGCACCCAGTCCACGGTTTCTTTATGCAGGTCGGCCAGCAGCTCGTGTGCCAGCTTGGTCATGCGCACTTCGGTGTATCGCATCGCCGCGGCGTTGTCGCCGTCGACCGAACCGAAGTTACCCTGGCCGTCTACCAGCAGGTAGCGCAGGGAAAACGGCTGGGCCATCCGAACGATGGTGTCGTACACCGCAGTGTCGCCGTGAGGGTGATACTTACCGATCACGTCACCGACAACACGGGCAGATTTCTTGTACGGCTTGTTCCAGTCGTTACCCAGTTCGCTCATCGCGAACAGCACACGCCGGTGCACGGGCTTCAAGCCATCGCGCGCATCAGGCAGTGCCCGACCGACAATTACGCTCATCGCGTAGTCGAGGTAGGACTGTTTCAGCTCGTCTTCGATATTGACCGGGAGGATTTCTTTGGCCAGTTCGCCCATGAGAAGCCTGATTCCTTTTTCGGGTGAAACCTCGTCACATCCATATGGGACGAACGAAGCTCGCCGCTGCCGGCAGAGTGCCTGACAACGACTTACGACAAATCAACGAGTTATGACACGGATCTGCACGTTATAGGCCACCCCTTGGGGCAGCCCTGGAAACCGCCGGATGTTATCACAATCGCCGCCACGCACCTATCCCCCTGATGCGCATGGAGCATAGTAAGTTGACGGATGACAGGCTTGAGAGGGACGAGAGGGGCTCAGAAGTGGGGTGGTGCTATTTTTCGAGCGTGGATCCAAGGATTTTATTGACTTAAATGGCCAATCGCAGGCAAGCCAGCTCCCACACTTAGATCTGTGACCATTATCCAAGGTGGGAGCTGGCTTGCCTGCGATAGCAATCGGACAGGCGCCAAAGCCCTCAATGCAACCGCTTACGGCACATCAACTTGGCCAATTTGGCCGTATCCGGCCGCTCAACGACGCCTTTCTCGGTCACGATCACATCGATCAAATCAGCCGGCGTCACATCAAACACCGGGTTGTAAGCCGTCACATCGGCCGCGAAACGCTGACCCGCAACTTCCAGCAGCTCATCCGCATCACGCTCTTCCAGCGCAACGTCATCGCCAGTAGCCATCATCATGTCCAGCGTCGAACTCGGTGCCACCACCATGAAACGCACACCGTGGTGCATCGCACACACGGCCAGCTGGTAGGTGCCGATCTTGCCGATCACATCACCATTGGCGGAGATGCAGTCGGCACCGACGATTACCCAGGTCACGCCTTTGGTCTTCAGGATATGTGCACCGGCCGAGTCGGCATTCACCGTCACCGGGATGCCCTCGCCCGCCAGTTCCCAGGCGGTCAGGCGCGAGCCTTGCAGCCAGGGCCGGGTTTCATTGGCGTAAACCTGTTCGACCATGCCTTCCAGATAGGCCGCACGAATCACGCCAAGGGCCGTACCGACACCACCGGTCGCCAGGGCGCCAGCGTTGCCATGGGTGAGGATTGCCTGGGCATTGCCCTGGTGCTTGCGGATCAGCTCAACGCCCAACTGGGCCATGGTCAGGTTGGCTTCGCGGTCGCTTTCGTGGATCGCAATCGCCTCGGCTTCCAGCACCGCCAGCGGATCGGCGTGCTTCTTGACGCGGTCCAGGCGGTCGCGCATGCGCTTCAGTGCCCAGAACAGATTCGACGCGGTCGATCGGGTATCGGCTAACAATGCGTAGTCTTCTTCCCATGCGGCCTGCCAATCACCGCCTTCGGCGATGCGCTCGCGGGCCGCCAGCACCAAGCCATACGCGGCACTGATACCAATAGCCGGCGCACCGCGTACCACCATCGAGCGAATGGCTGCAGCCACCTCATCGACCGTAGCGCAGGCCACCCAGCTTTCCCGGGACGGCAAGGCACGCTGGTCGAGCAGGTACAGCGCGCCATCACGCCAATCGATGGCCTTCACTTTCTCCGCTGCCAACAGTCGATCGCGCATCCCTTACTCCGCACTCATGAACAAAGCCGCCGATTATAGCGATCCGCCAGCCAGGACGCTCGGGTATACTTCGCCCTTCTTTTATAGCTGCCTGGGAAGAAGCCTGCGATGACCGCCACTGCCGCCCCGCTCGACTTGTTGTTGCTGCCAACCTGGCTGGTACCTGTCGAACCTGCCGGCGTGGTGTTCAAGGAGCATGGTCTGGGCATCCGCGATGGGCGCATTGCCTTTATCGGGCCACGGGCCGCGGCCTTGAAGCTTTCGGCCGTTGAGGTGTGCGAACTGCCGGGCATGCTGCTCAGCCCCGGCCTGATCAACGCCCACGGGCATGCGGCGATGAGCCTGTTTCGCGGCCTGGCCGACGATTTGCCACTGATGACCTGGCTGGAAAAACACATCTGGCCCGCCGAAGCCAAGTGGGTCGATGAAGCCTTCGTACGTGATGGCACCGACCTGGCCATCGCCGAACAGCTCAAAGGTGGCATTACCTGCTTTTCCGACATGTACTTCTACCCCAAGGTCGCCAGTGACTGCGTGCACAACAGCGGCATGCGCGCGCAGATCGCGATTCCGATCCTCGACTTCCCGATCCCCGGCGCCAGCACCGCCGATGAGGCGATCCGACAGGGTGTCGAGCTGTTCGGCGACCTCAAGCACCACCCACGCATCAAAATCACCTTCGGCCCGCACGCGCCCTACACGGTGTGCGACGACAACCTCGAAAAAATCCGGGTAATCGCCGAGGAGCTGGACGCCGCGATCCATATGCATGTTCACGAAACCGCCTTTGAAGTGCAGCAAGCGGTTGAGCAGACCGGCGAGCGCCCACTGGCACGCCTGGGTCGACTCGGCCTGCTGGGCCCGCGCTTCCAGGCCGTTCATATGACCCAAATCAGCGAGGACGACTTGGCTTTGCTGGTAGAAAGCAACACCAGCGTCATCCATTGCCCGGAATCGAACCTGAAACTGGCCAGCGGCTTTTGCCCGGTGGAGCGGTTATGGCAGGCTGGCGTCAATGTGGCCATCGGCACCGATGGCGCCGCCAGCAACAATGACCTCGACTTGCTGGGCGAAACCCGCACCGCCGCGATGCTGGCCAAGGCCGTCGCCGGTTCAGCCACCGCGCTGGATGCCCACCGTGCCCTGCGCATGGCGACGCTCAATGGCGCGCGGGCCATGGGCCTGGAAAGCGAGATTGGCTCGCTGGAAGTGGGCAAGGCGGCGGATATGGTCGCCTTCGATCTGTCGGGGCTGGCGCAACAACCGATCTACGATCCGGTCTCACAACTTATATATGCCACCGGACGCGATTGTGTGAAACACCTTTGGGTCGCCGGCAAGCAGTTGCTCGACGACCGGCAATTGACCTGCATGGATGAACAACAGTTGACCGCCACGGCCATTGCCTGGGGCCAACGCATCAGCGGGCACAGCGAATAACGCCGGTTTTGAACCCTGACGTTCAGAAACGGCCAACCGATTTATCAGATTTAGAGGATTCACCATGAGCAACGTCGACCACGCCGAAATCGCCAAATTCGAAGCCCTGGCTCACCGCTGGTGGGACCGCGAGAGCGAGTTCAAACCCCTGCACGACATCAACCCGCTGCGCGTCAACTGGATTGACGAGCGCGTCAACCTGGCCGGCAAGAAGGTTCTGGATGTAGGTTGCGGCGGCGGCATCCTCAGCGAAGCCATGGCGCAGCGCGGCGCGACCGTGATGGGCATCGACATGGGCGAAGCCCCATTGGCCGTGGCCCAGTTGCACCAGCTGGAATCCGGCGTCAACGTCGAATACCGTCAGATCACCGCCGAAGACCTGGCCGAAGAAATGCCCGAGCAGTTCGACGTGGTCACCTGTCTCGAAATGCTCGAGCACGTGCCGGACCCGTCCTCGGTGATCCGCGCGTGCTTCCGTATGGTCAAGCCGGGCGGCCAGGTGTTTTTCTCCACCATCAACCGCAACCCCAAGGCCTACCTGTTCGCGATCATCGGCGCGGAATACATCATGAAGCTGCTGCCGCGCGGCACCCATGACTTCAAGAAATTCATCCGCCCGTCCGAGCTGGGTGCCTGGAGCCGCCAGGCCGGGCTGACCGTCAAGGACATCATCGGCCTGACCTACAACCCGCTGACCAAGCACTACAAGCTGGCCAGCGATGTTGATGTCAACTACATGATCCAGACCCTGCGCGAGGAGTAAGCCTGTGAAGTTGCGAGCGGTTCTCTTCGATATGGACGGTACCTTGCTGGACACTGCGCCGGACTTTATCGCCATCTGCCAGGCCATGCGCGCCGACCGCGGCCTGGCGCCGATCAACGACCAGCACATCCGCGATGAAATCTCCGGCGGTGCGCGGGCGATGGTCGCCGTGACCTTTTCCATGGACCCGGAATCCCCAGGTTTTGAAGCATTGCGCTTGGAGTTCCTCGAGCGCTACGTCAAGGGCTGCGCGATCCATAGCAAACTGTTCGATGGCATGGCCGAGTTGCTCGAAGACATCGAGAAGGCCCATCTGATCTGGGGCGTGGTGACCAACAAGCCGCTGCGCTTTGCCGAGCCGATCATGCAGCAACTGGGCCTGGCCGAGCGTTCGGCCCTGCTGATCTGCCCGGACCATGTGAAACACAGCAAGCCGGACCCGGAGCCGATGATCCTGGCGTGCAAGATGCTCGGCCTGGACCCGGCCAGCGTGTTGTTCGTGGGCGATGACCTGCGCGATATCGAATCCGGCCGTGATGCCGGCACCCGCACGGCGGCGGTCACTTACGGCTACATCCACCCGGACGACAACCCGCGTCATTGGGGCGCCGATGTCGTGGTGGATCACCCGCTGGAGCTGCGCAAGGTGCTGGATAACGCGCTGTGCAGTTGCTGATTGTTTGCCGCCCCTGCAAACACTGAAGCCAGCTCCCACAGGAATTGAATTCCACATTGAGAGCTGTATCACCTTGAATTCTGTCGAGGCTATTTATGTTTGATTACTCCGCACGTCCAGAACTGCTCAAAGGCCGGATAATCCTGGTAACCGGCGCCGGTCGCGGGATTGGCGCGGCGGCGGCAAAAACCTACGCCGCCCATGGCGCGACCGTGCTGCTGCTGGGCAAGACCGAGGCCAACCTGGCCCAGGTCTACGACGAAATCGAAGCCGCGGGCCACCCGCAACCGGTGGTGATTCCGTTCAACCTGGAGACTGCCCTGCCCCATCAATACGATGAGCTGGCCGCGATGATCGAGAAAGAATTCGGCCACCTCGACGGCCTGCTGCACAACGCGTCGATCATCGGCCCACGCACGCCGATCGAGCAGTTGTCCGGTGAGAACTTCATGCGCGTGATGCACGTGAACGTCAACGCGATGTTCATGCTGACCAGCACCCTACTGCCGCTGCTGAAGCTGTCCCAGGATGCGTCGGTGGTGTTCACCTCCAGCAGCGTCGGGCGTAAAGGCCGGGCGTATTGGGGGGCTTACGGTGTGTCGAAGTTTGCCACTGAGGGCCTGATGCAGACCTTGGCCGACGAGCTCGAAGACGTGGCGGCGGTACGCGCTAACAGCATCAACCCGGGCGGTACGCGCACCAGCATGCGGGCCCAGGCGTATCCGGGGGAAAACCCGTTGGAACGGCCTGCGCCGGAAGAGATCATGCCGGTGTATTTGTACCTGATAGGGCCGGACAGTGCGGGGATCAATGGGCAGGCGTTTGACGCGCAATAATATCTGACACAACACAGAACCAAATGTGGGAGCGGCGGTGCGACCGCCGCTCCCACATTGGTATTGCAGCGCTCTTTAGTTTTTCACCACCTCTTCGAGAGTGAAGCGGCCCAGCGGGTTTTGCAGGAAGTTGCTCACATTTTTGCGTGAGATGTTGATGTACGGGCTGTAGTACAAGTCGATCCAGTTCACGTCCTGTTTCGCCAGTTTCTGCAGTTCGACATACATCTGCTCACGCTTGGCCGGGTCGGCCTCGATCCGCGCGGCCGCCACCAACTCCTTGACCTTGTCGTTCTTGTAACGGGTCATGTAGTTCTGGTTGGTGTCATGGCCCAGTACGAAGGTGGTCTTCTGGTCCGGGTCGAGGATGTCGTTGGTCCAGTACATCACCGAAATATCGTATTCCCCGTCCACCAGCATCTGCCAGCTTTGGGTCGGGTCGACCTTTTGCAGGTTGGCGGTCACGCCGACCTTGGCCAACTGGTCTTTGATGATCACCGCAATCTGCTCGTCGGCTTCGTTGCCGGCGTTGACCACGTAGTTAAGCTTCAAGTCCTTGGCACCCGCAGCCTCCAGCAGCTTCTTGGCGGCCGTCGGGTCATACGGGCGTTGCAGGTTGTTGGCGTAGTGGAACAGCGAGCCCTTCGGGATGTATGAATAGGCCACGGTGCCTTGACCGTAAGTGGCGGCTTTCACCAGCGATTGTTTATCAATGGCCATGTCCAGCGCCTCGCGTACTTCCTGCTTGGCCAGCAGGCCGTGAGCGTGGTTGATCAACAGGTGATCTTCGCGGGTGGACGGGTCGGAGTGGATCACCACGTTCTTGTCTTTCTTCAGCTCTTCAACCCGCGAGAACGGTACGAAGATCGCTGTGTCCAGCTCGTCGTTCTGCACCATGCGCATGCGTGTATTGTCGTCGGTGACAGAGACCCACTCCACGCCATCGAGGCTGACGTTCTTGGCCTGCCAGAAGTTCGGGTTCTTTTTCAGGATGACGCGATCACCCTTACGCCACTCGTCTACGGTAAACGCGCCGGACGTCACCGGGTTTTCCGAGTAGGCGTCTTCACCCATTTTGGTCATGGCCTTTTCCGACAGGATCGACACCGTCGGCGACGCCAGTTGCGAGAGAAAAGCGACAGCCGGCGTCTTGAGGGTAACCACCAGGGTTTTCGGATCGGCCGCCTTGGCGGTGTTGATCAAGTTGAACGGATCAGCCCACAGCGAGGCTTTGTTGTCGCGGATACGCAACAGGCTGAACGCCGCATCCTCAGCGGTAATCGGCGAGCCATCCGAGAACTTCGCGTCGCGCAGCTTGAAGGTGTAGGTCAGGCCATCCTTGGAAATGTCCCAGCTTTCTGCCAACCCTGGCTCCATCTTGGTGCCCAGGTTATCGACGCGCACCAGGGTGTCGTAGACGTTGGCGAATACCCACGTGTCGCGGTTTTGCGCGCTTTTGATCGGGTCGAACGTGGTGCTGTCCTCACGGCAGCCGATGGTCAGGACGCCGGCGGCGTGAGCCAACCCAGCAGTCAGGGACCAAGCGGTCAACGTAGCGGCGGCGAGCAACTTCAAGTGGCGCGTTTGCATATCACAACTCCTTGTTAATGAATGGCAGGTAAGGGTCAAAGCAAAGGTTCTTCAAGCACGCAACTGTATCGATGCTCGTGCAGGAAATGCGTTGGCGGCAACACCTCGGAACACATGGCTCGAGCGTGCCGGCAACGCGGGTGAAAGGCGCAACCGGTAGGCAAATTCAGCGGGCTGGGTGGCTCACCCGGCAAGGGCTCCGTAGGCAACGGCCGATGCGGATCAATCTCTGGAATCGCCTGGATCAAGGCCGCCGTGTAAGGATGCCGTGGCGAAGTGAAGACCGCTTCCACCGGCCCTTCCTCGACAATCTTGCCCAGGTACATCACCGCCACGCGGTTGCACAGGCGCCGCACGATGGCCAGGTCATGGGCGATAAACAGGATCGCCAGGTTCATACGCTGTTGCAGTTCCAGCAGCAGGTTGATGATCTGGCCCTGGATCGACACATCCAGCGCCGCCACGCATTCATCGGCGATGATCAGCCGTGGCTCTACCGCCAATGCCCGGGCAATGCCGACGCGCTGGCATTGGCCGCCACTGAGGGAGCCGGGTCTGCGGCTGGCGAGTTCGGGGCGCAGCCCGACCAGGTCGAGCAGCTCGTTGACGCGAGCGGGGATCTGATCCGGCGCCACCTTGCGCTGCACGCGCAACACTTCGGCGATGGTTTCACCGATGGTGTGGCGTGGATTCAGTGCGGCGTACGGGTCCTGGAAGATCATCGCGGTTTCATGGCGCAGGCGAGTGATATCGATGGCGCTGCCGTGGGCCATGTCGATGCCGTCAAACAACACCTGTCCGGCGCTGATCGGGTTGAGGTGCAACACCGCCCGGCCCAAGGTGCTCTTGCCGCTGCCGGACTCGCCGACCAACCCTAAAGTTTCACCCGCTGCCAGGTTCAGCGACACGCCGTTCACCGCCCTCACCCACTGCTTGTTCAGGCCGAACAACCCCGTGCCGGACGCGGCAAACTTCACCTCAAGGTCCTTGATCTGCAACAGGCTCATGGGTGCGCTCCCAAAGGGTAATGACAGGCGACTCGCGCGCCTTCCGGCAGCACCTCGGTGCACAAGGCACCGACCTGCGGGCAACGCGGGTTGAACCGGCAGCCTGCGGGCAAGGCGTCCAGCAACGGCGGCTGCCCGGGAATCGTGCGCAGCAAGGCGTGGCCGCTGCTGTGGGCGGGCTGGCAGTCGATCAGGCCAGCGGTGTACGGGTGTTGCGGATGCGCCAGCAGTTCGTATTTGCTGCCGTGTTCGCACAGGCGCCCGGCGTACATCACGGCGATGGCGTCGCAGGTTTGCGCAACCACGCCGAGGTCGTGAGTGATCATGATGATCGACAGACCGCGTTTATCACGCAGCTCCAGCAGCAACCGCAGGATTTGCGCCTGCACCGTTACATCCAGGGCCGTGGTCGGCTCGTCGGCAATCAGCACTTTCGGGTTGCAGCCCAGCGCCACCGCGATCATCGCGCGCTGGCGCATGCCGCCGGAAAACTCGTGGGGGTAGTTGTCGACCCGCGCTTGCGGATCGGGGATGCCAACCTGGCGCAACACCTCGATGGCTTGCAGCCGCGCGTCTTTTTTTGACGCGCCTTGGTGCAGGCGAATGCCCTCGGCAATCTGCTCGCCGATACGCATCAGCGGGTCGAGGTGGCTGCTGGGGTTCTGGAAGATCATGCCCAGTTGACCGCCGCGCACGGCACGCATGCCGGCGTCATCGAGTGGCAGCAGATCCTGGCCGGCCAACCGAACCGCGCCACCTTGCACGCGCAGCGCAGGCGACGGCAACAGGCGCATCAGGCCGCGACACGCCATGGTCTTGCCTGAGCCACTCTCCCCGACCAGGCCGAGGATTTCACCTTCAGCCAGGTCGAAGGACACACGGTCGACCAGGGTTACATCACGCCCGGTATTGTTGGCAATCACGCTGAGGTCGCGTACTTGCAGCAGGCTCATGAGCGATCCCCCAGCACTTGCGCCACGCCATCAGCCAGCAAGCTGAAGCCCATGGCCAGCGTCACAATGGCCAGCCCCGGAAAGGTGCAGATCCACCAAGCGGTTGTGATAAAGGCTTGCCCCTCGGCCACCATCGTTCCCCATTCGGCGGTCGGCGGTTGCACGCCCAGGCCCAGGTAGCTCACAGCGGCGCCATTGAGCAGTACCAGCACCGCGTCAGACATGGAAAACACAATCGAGCCGAACATCGCATTCGGCAGCAGATGCCGGAACAGAATCCGCCCGTGACCAAAGCCCAGGCTCTTGGCGGCCAGGGCGAAGTCGCTTTCCTTGAGCACCAGGATCTGCGAGCGGATCAGCCGCGCGTAAGACACCCAACCCACCAGCGCCATGGCGATATAGAAGCTCTTCAAGCCCGGACCGAGGATGGCCATGATTGCCAGCATCAGCACCAGGAAGGGGAATGCCAGGATCACATCGATCAGGCGCATGCAGAAGCTGTCGAAACGCCCACCGATATAGCCTGAAACCGCGCCGACAAAGGTGCCGATCAGGAACGGGAAGATCACCCCAACGATCGCCAGTTGCAAATCGATGCGCGCGCCCCAGATCACCCTCGAAAGAATGTCTCGACCATAGTTGTCCGTGCCGAATGGATGGGCAAGGCTTGGGCCGAGCAGACTGAAGTCCGTGTTTTGCGCAATCGGGTCATAAGGCGCGATCCACGGCGCAAACAGCGCCAGCGCCAACCACAGCAGCAGAATCAACAAACCCCAGGCAGCGGTCAGCCGGCCGTTGCGAAAACCAAACCGCAGACGCAAACGCCATGGCGCAATCAAGGGGCGAGTGCTCATTGCATCTTCACCCGTGGGTCGAGGGCGACAGTGGCCACGTCAGCCAGGAAGTTGACCACCACGGTCGCGCACGCCAGCACCATGGCCACGCCCTGCACGACCATGTAGTCGCGCGTGAAGATCCCGCGCACCAGCAACTGGCCGATGCCGGGGATGGCAAACAGGCTTTCGATCACCACCGTGCCGCTGATCAACCAACCGATATTCACCGCCAGCAGGTTGACGGCCGGTACCAGGGAATTGGGCAGCACATGGCGGCGAAACACCGCAGCTTCCGACAACCCGCGCGCCCGGGCGGCGGTGACGTGGTCGGCTTGCAACTCCATCAACATGCTCGCCCGCAGGTTGCGCACCAGCACCGCCGACAGGGCCAGGGCGATCGTCAGGCACGGCAGAACCATGTGGTGCGCCTTGTCCAGCCAGGTCCGCCCGTAACCCGATACCGGAAACAGCCCCCACTGCACACTCAGCAACAAGATCAACATCAAGCCCAGCCAGAACGCCGGCATGCCCAGGCCGACCGTCGTGAACACGCGGATCAGCTTATCCGCCCAGCCACCTTTGTTACGCGCGGCCACGGTGGCCAGCGGCACCGCGATCAGCAGCGCCAGCACCACGCTGCCGAGCACCAGCACCAGCGTCGGCTCGATGCGCGTGACAATCAGCTTGAGCGCGTCGACCTTGTACAGCAGCGATTGACCGAGGTCGCCCTTGAGCAGGTTTTTCAGGAAGTAGAAATATTGCAGCCACACAGGTTGGTCGAGGCCGAACTGGGCGCGGATTTTCAGCAAGGCGTCGGGCGTGCTGCGCGAACCCAGCAGCGCGCGCGCCGGGTCGCCGGGGATCGAGCGCACCAGCACAAAGGTGATCAGGCTGATGCCAAACAGCACCGGCAGCAATTGCAGCGGCCGGGACAGCACAAAACGATAACGTGCCAGGTTCATCCGTCAGCCTCGGTGACGCGTGAGGAAGTCCAGCAACACCGGGAAATACGCCTGGGGTTCCTCATAAAAGGGCATATGGCTGCTGTTGGGAAATACGTGCAATTCGGCGTGTTTGGCCGCCATCTTCATGCGCAGGGCGCAGGCCGGGGTGAGTTCGTCGTGCTGGCCGGTGGTGATCAGCATGGGCATCTTGAACGCGGCCATCTCAGGGATGCGGTTCCAATCCTTGAGGTTGCCGATGTAGAGGAATTCGTTGGGGCCCTGCATGGTTTCGTAGGGGCCCATGTTCCAGTCGTCGAGGGAACGCTTGACCGGCGCGGGCCATTCGTCGAGACGGCACACGTGGCGATAGTTGAGCAAGGTGATCGCGGCCTGGTACTGCGGGTGGTCGAGGGTGCCCATGGCTTCATGGCGTTGCATCATCGCCACGGTTTCGCTGCCAAGGGCGCCGCGCAGGCGCTCCAGTTCCAGGGACAGGTGTGGAATGTCACCCACGGTGTTTTCGAGGATCAGGCTTTTCAACACATCGGGGTAATGGATAGCGTATTCGATACCGAGCCAGCCGCCCCATGAATGCCCGAGCAAATGCACGCGGCCCAGGCCCAGTGCCTGGCGCACGGTTTCGACTTCTTCGACATAACGGCCGATTTCCCACAGCGAAACGTCGGTAGGTCTGGCTGATGCGCCCGTGCCAAGCTGGTCGAATGCAACCACTCGCAGGTTATGGTCTTTGAGCCAACCATGGGCGTCGCGCAAGTAGTCACACGGCAGGCCGGGCCCGCCGTTGAGGCACAACAGCACCTCATCGCCTTCGCCGAAGCTGTAGACCACGAGGTCATGGCCGTCGACTTGCACGTTGTACTGCTGGTCGGGGGCAATTTCACGCCACATCCATACATTCCTTGTGTTGTGTCGGCCTGGCAGGTAGCGGCCGTTTATCAGGCCAACACTACCGAGGATGCCGCGCGTCCATAACCTAGCATTTCTTATAGGTTTGGGCCTGGCAGTCCTTCGCCGGGGCGTGGCATTCTACTTGCAGCAAGTCGAGATTCAAATGAATTCGGGAGCAGAACGGATGCTGGCCAAGCTGACTGCCTTAAATCACCGTCTGATGCCGGGCAGGAGCCTGGATGAGCAGATGGACAACACATTCATCCTCGCCAAGCAGTTGGGTTTCGATGCACTGGTGTATGACTACACCCCGGTGCCAATCGACCAGGATGGTGCATTGATCACCCCCTCGGTGCTCGAACTGCGCAATACCCCACCGGGCTGGCATAGCTTGTGGTGCAGCGAAGGGTTCTACCAGATCGACCCGGTGCAACACCTGGCCCTGAGTACGGTGTCGCCGTTTGTTTGGTCCTACGACATCAAGGCCGATACCCCACTGCAAAAGATCATCGATCCCTGCCACGCCCCCGTTTCATCCTATCTGCACGACCAACAACTGACCTGCGGCGTCAGCGTGCCCATTCACCTGCCCCGTGGCGGCTTCGCCTCGCTGACCGGCCTGCGTACCGGTAAAGCCGGCAACGTCCTGCAGGATGCGCAGCAGACCTTGTCGGATTTCAGCCTGATTTCCCACGCCCTGCAGGAAGCGGCCTACCCGCTGTTCAGCAAAGAGCTGCGCACTTACCCGCATATCCACCTGACCAAACGTGAACGCGAGTGCCTCAAATGGGCCGCCGACGGCCTGACCGCCGCTGAAATCGCCACGCAATTGAGCCGTTCACTGGCGGTGGTCACCCTGCATCTGGCCTCGGCAATGCACAAGTTGGGGGCCAAGAATCGCGTACAGGCCGTGGTGCGCGCCACCCATTACCGCCTGTTGGAAGACTGACCCCCTCGGCAAAACCTAGCTGTTTTGCTAGTTACTTAAACTTCTTCCACGCTTTATCGTGTGCCTGATCATTTTTTCAGAGCAGGTACGAAATGGAATTCATCGAAAAAATCCGCGAAGGGTATGCGGCGTTTGGCGCCTACCAAACCTGGTTCCGCGTCACAGGTGACCTCTGCAGCGGCCGCACGCCCCTGGTGGTTATCCACGGCGGTCCCGGATGCACCCATGATTATGTTGATGCGTTCAAGGACGTCGCCGCCAGCGGCCACGCCGTGATCCATTACGACCAACTGGGCAACGGTCGCTCCACCCACCTGCCCGAAAAAAATCCGTCTTTCTGGACCGTGGGCCTGTTCCTGGAAGAACTGAACAACCTGCTGGATCATCTGCAAATCAGCGATAACTACGCGATCCTCGGCCAGTCCTGGGGCGGCATGCTTGGCAGTGAACACGCGATTTTGCAGCCTAAAGGCTTGCGTGCCTTCATCCCGGCCAACTCGCCGACGTGCATGCGCACCTGGGTCAGCGAAGCCAACCGCCTGCGCAAATTGTTGCCCGAAGGCGTGCATGAAACCCTGCTCAAGCATGAAGCCGCCGGCACCTACCATGACCCGGAATACCTCGCCGCCTCGCGAGTGTTCTATGACCATCACGTGTGCCGGGTCAACCCGTGGCCGGAAGAGGTGGCGCGCACGTTCGCCCAGGTCGACGCAGACCCGACGGTGTACCACGCGATGAGCGGCCCGACCGAGTTCCACGTGATCGGCAGCTTGAAGGACTGGAAATCCATTGGCCGCCTGTCGGCGATCAATGTACCCACTCTGGTCATTTCCGGTCGCCATGACGAGGCCACGCCGCTGGTGGTCAAACCGTTCCTGGATGAGATTGCCGATGTGCGCTGGGCGCTGTTTGAAGATTCCAGCCACATGCCCCATGTGGAAGAACGCCAGGCGTGCATGGGGACCGTGGTGAAGTTTTTGGACGAGGTGTGTTCAGCGCAGTACAAAGAACTCAAAGCTGGCTGAATCAATGTGGGAGCTGGCTTGCCTGCGATGACCATAGGTATCTACACATTTTTGAGGACTGTGTTAAACCTGTGGCGAGGGAGCTTGTTCCCGTGGCGACCTGATAGTCGATCGAGCCTTATCAGGTGTAAATCGATCAAAGTGTGTGCGGGCTTGCTCGCGAAGGCGATGTGTCAGGCGATAGAGTTTTTTGGTCGGGGAACATATCCATTGCTGCGGTAACGGCCTCCTAGGGTTCCGCTCTTACAGCGGGTCACTTTTGGAAGGACCCAAAAGTAACCAAAAGGTCCTCGCCCCACCACTCGGCACCTCGCCCAGGCTCGGTGTGCCCGAACGCAGGCTTGAATCCGTGGGCCGCCGCAATGGGCCATCCTTGGCCCAGTGCGGCTAACCCGGCGTCCTGCCGTGTTACCCACGGATTCAAGCCTGCGTTCGGCCAGCGTGGTTGACGGGGCGCCTGAGATCAAAATCACAAGCCAGATCAAAAGCCAAAGCGGCAGCGCAGCCAAATTTGGGTATCGACCAATATTTGTGTAGATACCTATGCTGCGATGACGGCGTTGAATTCACCCTTGCTATCTATCGCAGGCAAGCCAGCTCCCACACTGCCCCCCTGTTCGGCGTCAGACCTCGGTGGTTTCTGTCTTCGGCGCTTTCCTCGCCACATCCGCCACCAACGGAATTTCTTTACCCTCGGCATCAAACAATTTGCCGCCCCTGAAATAATCCCCTTCACGCAGTGATGACACATCTCGGGCGCTCAAACTGCGGTCTGTGCCTGCCACAAACACCGACTGCTGGTCCGAGTTACCAGCGGTGAAGTGGTTGAACGCCAGGTTCAGCAGGATCGCCATGATCGCCGACGAGCTGATACCCGAGTGAAAGATGGTCGCGAACCAGCTGGGGAATTGATCGTAAAAACTGGGCGCTGCGATGGGGATCATGCCAAAACCGATGGAGGTGGCAACAATGATCAGGTTCATGTTGTTGCGGTAGTCCACCTTGGACAAGGTGCGGATACCACTCGCCGCCACGGTACCGAACAACACAATCCCCGCCCCGCCCAGTACGGATGTCGGCACCGCCGCAATCACCCGCCCCATGAACGGCAACAAGCCGAGAATCACCAGAAACAGCCCGCCCGTGGCCACTACAAAACGGCTCTTCACCCCGGTAACCGCGACCAGGCCGACGTTCTGGGCGAAGGCGCTCTGGGTGAACGAACCAAAGATCGGCGCGAACATACTCGACAACATATCGGCGCGCAGGCCGTTGCCCAAGCGTTTGGAATCGACCTTGGTGTCAATGATCTCACCCACCGCCAGGATGTCCGCCGAGGTCTCGACCAAGGTCACCATCACCACGATGCACATGGAGATGATCGCGGCCACATGGAAGGTAGGCATGCCGAAATGGAATGGCGCAGGGAAACCGAACATCGGCCCCTGGGTCACGCCGGAGAAATCAGCCATGCCGAGGAACACCGCGATCACCGTACCGATCACCATTGCCAGTAGGATCGACAAACGTGAAATGGTAGCGCTGCCGATTTTGCTCAGCAGCAACACCAGCACCAGGGTCAATGCCGCCAGGCCGATATTGGGCATGCTGCCGAAATCCGCAGCGCGACTGTTGCCGCCCATGGCCCAGCGCGCCGCGACCGGCATCAGGGTCAGGCCGATGGTGGTGATCACAATGCCCGTGACCAACGGCGGGAAAAACTTGGTAATCCGAGAGAACAACGGGGTTATCAGCAACCCGATAAGCGACGCGGCCATCACCGCCCCGAGAATCGCCGGTATCCCGCCGGCGCCATCACTGCCGACAATCGCCACCATGGTCGCCACGCCAGCAAACGACACGCCCTGCACCAGCGGCAACTGACACCCAAAGAACGGCAGGCCCAAGGTCTGCAACAGCGTGGCCAGGCCACCGGCAAACAACGATGCGGCAATCAACAAGCCGATATCCGCCGGCGACAACCCGGCCGCCTGGCCGACGATCAACGGTACCGCGACGATGCCGCCGTACATGGTGAGTACATGTTGCAGGCCGTAAGCCATGTTGGCGGCGACGCCGAGATTCTCATCTTCTGGCCGCTGCGGTGACGCCTTCGGGTTAGTCATGGTGAGGGGCTCTCTGTTTTTGTTGTGCGGCCACTGTATGCAATGTACGGACTGGATGTCCATAGAGTTGTATACAATCACCCGGACAAGTTACCCTCCGCCGGCGTTACAAAAACAATTCGGCCGTGATGAGCCAGAACGCCAAAGGACCCAGGACAATGAAAAAGGCATTACAGGGCGCCACCGTTGCACTCACCCTTCTCGGCGGCGGGGAGGCCGTCGCGGTGGAATGGATGAACAACAGCGTAGGGTTTCGCTACGGCCAGCAGTTCACCAATCCGAATAACCCCGACGAATTCAGCAAGCGCATCTACAGCTTCACCCACGCCAGTGGCTACCGATACGGCAGCAATTTCCTCAACCTCGATGTGTTCCTGTCCGACAGCCGAGACCCGCGCAAGGGCACTGATCATGGGGGGAGTGAGGTGTACGCGGTGTACCGCCACCAGCTGTACGCATCGCGGGTATTCGATGTGCCGCTGGGTACCGGCCCGGTCAAGGATTACGCGCTGACGTTGGGCTTCGATGCCAACCGCAACAACAACTTCGCTTCAGCAAAAAAACGCGCGCTGGTGATCGGCCCCACCTTGAAGTTCAACACCGTCGGTGTGCTGGACCTGAGCCTGATGTACTACAAGGAGAGGAACCACACCGGCATCCCCGGTGCGCAGGAGTCGAACCACACCTTCGACGATACCTACATGCTCAACCTGACCTGGATGCGACCGTTCGAGATCGCCAATCACGCGGCGAAATTCCAGGGTTTTATCAATTATGTCGGGGAAAAAGGTGAGGACTACCACGGCCGCGACACCGCGCCCGAAGCCCTGATGCGCACGGCGCTGATGGTGGCGGTGCGACCGGGTAAGAATGTGAAGCCAAACCTGTATCTCGGGGTGGGTTACGAGTACTGGCATAACAAGTTCGGCGTGGACGGCGGCCGGGGTAGCCGCACATCGACGCCGACGGTGAATCTGGAAATCACCTTTTAATCCCTGAAGCAATCCGATCAAGTGTGGGATCCGACTGTCACTTCAGGCTTGTGCCAGTGCCGAATTACCCTTTTTGGGCCGCGCCAACCAGTACCCCAACACCGCCAGCGGCGCGGTTGCCAGCATCACGATGGCGGTAATCAGGAGCGGCTGGTCGATCATCGATGACACGATCAAGCTGCCGAGAAAGCACAGACCCAGTTGCAGGGTGTTTTGCAGTGCCGCGGCTTTGCCGGAATTTTCCGCAAACGGCATCAGCGCATTCGCCACCACGATGGGGTAACTGGCACCGTTGACCAGGGCCATCAAGCAGAACGGCATCAGCAAGGTGGTCAGCGTCGGCACAGTCAAGGTGGCAACCAGGTACAGCGCCACCATGCTGATGCAATACGCCAGCAGCAACCATGGCAATAGCGTCTTGCCCTGAAAATGCTGCAGCGCGCTGCGGCAACTGTAGCCACCCACCAGAAACGCTAATGTGGGCAGCAGATAGCTCAGCCCGATGTCATTCGGGCTGTAGCCCATGTCGCCAAGGATGAAAGGCGAAGCCGTCAGCCAGGCGAAGAAGCTGGCCGAGCACGCGGCGAAGATCATGACGTTGCCGGTAAACACGCGAGAAGTCAGCAACTGCCCGTAGCCGAGGTGCGAAGGCTCGCTCTTCTCTGCCTGACGTTTCGGAGGGGTGCGCAGGAACAATGTCGGCAACAGCAACAACAGCGACACCCCCAGCAATACGCCGAAGATCGCCTGCCAGCCAAAGTGATTCAAAACCATTGCGCCCAACAGCGGCGCCAACGCCGGTGACAGCGACATCAGCGGCATGATGCTGGCGAACACGCGGTGAGCCTTGTCGGCCGGGTAGCGGTCGATCACCAGGGCCTGCCAACTCACGGCGGCGGAACACACGCCAATCGCCTGCATAAAGCGCAGCGCCAGCAGTTGCGGCGCCGTCTCGACCCAGAACATGCCTGCGCAGCCCAGCACAAACAGGCTCAGGCCTGCGAGCAGGATCGGCTTGCGCCCCAACCGGTCCGACAGCGGCCCCCACAGCAACTGCCCCACCGCAAAGCCGGCGAGGAAAATACTCAAGCTGGCGCCCACTGCACCGGCGCCAATCTGCAACTGCTCGCCCATCGCGCCGAACGCTGGCAAATACATGTCCATGGCGAGATAACCAAGCATGCTCAGCCCCGCCAGATACCAAATGAAACCAAAAGAATTTTTCATTGAAGCCTTGTCAATCCTGCCATCAAACTATTTGCTGACTGGCACCCATTATGAAGCTGACAGTTTCTGTGTGAAGCGATAATAATTGGACATTCTTATCAATAAATTTGAAGGCAGCCGCTATGTGGTCCGAATACTCCCTGGATGTTGTGGATGCCGTGGCGCGCCATGGCAGCTTCAGCGCCGCGGCCCAGGAGTTACACCGGGTGCCGTCGGCCATCAGCTACACCGTGCGTCAGCTCGAGGAGTGGCTGGCGGTGCCACTGTTCGTGCGACGCCATCGGGATGTAGAACTGACACCTGCCGGCCGTTTATTTATAGACGAGGCCCGGAGCGTGATGAAAAAAATGCTCGGCACGCGGCGGCTGTGCCAGCAGGTGGCCAATGGCTGGAGCGGCCAGCTGAAGGTGGCGGTGGATTCCATCGTCAAACCCCAGCGTTGCCGACAGTTGGTATTGGATTTCTATCGGCAGTTTCCCGAGGTGGAATTGCTGCTGGAATACGAGGTGTACAACGGAGTGTGGGATGCCCTGGCGGATGAGCGCACTGACATCGTGATCGGTGCCACCAGTGCAGTGCCAGTGGCCAGTCACTTCACTTTCCGCGACATGGGCTTGTTGAACTGGCTGTGCGTGGTCAGCGCGCGGCATCCGTTGGCGAGCGTCGAGGGGTTGCTGAGTGACGACCAACTGCGCCCCTTCGCCTCGCTGTGCATGACCGACACCTCACGCAACCTGCCCAAGCGCGACACGTGGACCCTGGATAACCAGCGGCGTCTGGTGGTGCCGAACTGGGCCTCGGCGATCGATTGCCTGCGCGATGGCTTGTGCGTTGGCATGGCGCCGGCGCATCAAGTGCTGCCGTGGATCGAACGGGGCGAGTTGGTGGCGCTGCAATTGAGCCGGCCGTTTCCGGCCAGCCCGTCGTGTGTGGCTTGGGCGCAGAGCAAACTGTCCCCGGCCATGGCGTGGTTGTTGGAGTACCTGGGAGATACTGAAACCATGAATCAGGAATGGCTCAATGGGCCTGATCCAGTAACCGGGTGATGGCGCGCACGATCATCTCGACCTCCTTGGCATCCAGGGTCAACGGCGGCAGCAGGCGAATGACCTTGCCCCGCGTCACGTTGATCAGCAGGCCGTGTTCCCGGGCCGCACGCAGAGCCAAGTCGCGGTAAGGACTGGCCAGCTCTATACCGATCATCAAACCCAGCCCGCGAATCGCCAGCACGTGCGAGTGCTCACTCAACTCCACCCGCAACCGCGCGAGCAAACGCTCACCCTGCTGCGCCGCGTTCTGCAGCAAGCCTTGCTCCTCGATAATGTCCAGCACCGTGCAAGCCACCCGACACGCCAATGGGTTGCCGCCGAAAGTGCTGCCGTGACTGCCCGGTGTAAACAATTGCGCCACGGCGGCCCGTGCCAGGCAGGCGCCGATGGGTACGCCATTGCCGAGACCTTTGGCCAGGGTCATCACGTCCGGGAAAATGCCTTCATGCTGGAAGGCAAACCAGGCGCCCGTGCGGCCGATGCCGGTCTGGATCTCATCCAGCATCATCAGCCAGCCGTGGCGTGTGCAGTGATCGCGCAGGGCTTTGAGGTGGCCAGGCGGCGGCGGCAGTACGCCACTTTCGCCCTGGATCGGCTCCAGCAGGACCGCCGCGATGCGCGTGCCAAACGCTTTTGTGACCGCCTCGATCGCGGCGATATCACCAAAGCTCACCTTGAGAAAGTCCCCCGGCAAACGCTGGAAGCCCAAGCGCACCGATGGCCCATCGCTGGCGGCCATCGTGCCCAGCGTACGGCCATGAAAGGCATTTTCCATCACCACCACCAACGGCGCTTCGATGCCTTTTTTCCAGCCATGCAGCCGCGCCAACTTCAGCGCTGTTTCGTTAGCCTCGGCCCCGGAATTGTTGAAAAAGGCACGGTCCAGGCCAGACAACTGGGTGAGACGCTGGGCCAGCTTCTGTTGCCAGTCAATGCTGTAGAGGTTGGATGTATGCAACAGCAAACCCGCTTGTTCGCTGATCGCCGTCACCAGCCTGGGGTGCGAGTGGCCGACATTGGTCACCGCCACTCCGGCCACCGCATCAAGGTATTCGCGGCCCTGCTGGTCCCACAAGCGTGTGCCCAGGCCACGGGTAAAACTCAGGGCCAAGGGTTGGTAAGTGGTCATCAGGCAGGCGGCGGTCATGGTGTGGGCTCCAGTACTTCGTTGTGATGGGTGCAGTATCGTTAGCCACCCGAGCTGGATAAACTGTGCATTCGTGCAATGACTTTAAATCAAGGCTTGATAATGGATCTGTTCCAGGCGATGTCGGTGTACGTTAAGGTGGTCGAGACCGGCAGCATGACCGCAGCGGCCCAGGCCTGCAGCATGTCGACCACCATGGTCGGCAACCACCTGCGAGCCCTGGAACAGCGACTGGGCGTCAGCCTGCTAAAGCGCACCACGCGCAAACAAAGCCTTACGGAATTTGGCGGGCAGTATTATCAGCGCTGTCTGGAAGTGTTGGGGCTGGTGGCCGACTCCGAGCAGCTCGCCGAGCAAGCCAACAGCGACATCCCCAAAGGCACCCTGCGCATCACCGCCCCACCCGTGTTCGGCACCGAACAACTTACACCGGCCTTGAGCGAATTTTCCCGACGCTACCCGCTGGTCAACCTTTACGTGGTGCTGAGCAATGAGCGGATGGACCTGGTCGACAGCGGCTTCGATGTCGCGATCCGACTTGGCGAACTGGAAACCTCCAGCCTGATCGCCAGGCCGATGCAGGCCTACACCCTAACGCTCTGTGCGTCACCGGCCTACCTGGCGCGACGTGGCACGCCGCAGACGCCCGATGACCTGCGCCAGCACGACTGCCTGGCGTTCGCCTACCCGGCAAGTGACAACTGGCGCGACACCGACAAACTGTGGCGCATGACCGGCGAAGGCGTCGAGGTGGAGGTTCCGGTGTCCGGTTCATTGACCATCAACAGCTCGCAAGGTTTGCGCCAGGCAGCCGTCAACGGCATGGGCATCATCATGCTGGCCGATGCACTGGTGCAGCCGGATCTGGAGAGTGGCAAGCTAGTGGCCTTGTTAACCACTTATCGACTGCCCAGCCGCCCGATGCACCTGCTCTACGGTCAGGACCGTTATCGCCTGCCCAAGTTACGCGCCTTCGTCGATTTCGCTATGGAAAAGTGGGCACGCTAGAAGCCCACGCCCAACTCACGCAATCGCGCGGCAGTGCGCTCAGCCGATACGTGGTGGATACCTTGCCAACCGAGGGCGACGGCCGCGTCGATATTGCCGGCGACATCATCGATAAACACCACTTCAGCCGGCTGGATATTCGGCAGGTGGGCCCGTACCTGGCGGAGGCTGGCATGGTAGATCGCTGCGTCAGGCTTGATCATCTTCAGTTCGCCGGACACCACGATGTCGCGAAAGTACTGCAGGAACGGGTAATTGGCCCGTGCATAGGGGAACGTCTCGGCGGACCAATTGGTGAGTCCGAACAGCGGCATATCAACATGGTGCAACGCCTTGAGGATCGCCACGCCTTCCGGTAGCGGGCCGCGCAGCATCTCGTGCCAACGGTCGTAATAGGCTTGGATCAAACGCTCATGATGCGGGTACTGCTCGATCAGGCTGCGGGTGCCTTCAGCCAGTGTGCGACCGGCATCTTGCTCGGTGTTCCAGGCCTGGGTGCAAATGTGCTCGAGAAACCATTGCCGTTCGTAATCGTCGGTAATCAACTTGCGGTACAGGTGCTGCGGGCTCCAATCGAACAGGACACCGCCGAAATCAAAAACCACTGCGCGAATTGTCATACGTCCCTCCCCTGAGTGTGATGCGCCAGTCTCGCATGCCAGCGAAACCACGCCGCACGTAAACAAGCGTAGGACCGCTCTGATAATTTCACGGGTCGCGCACAGCAAAAAGAGCACCGCCTCCGAATATCCCGGCCTTCCGCGCTCTTTTTCCGACTGTGCTTAAAACAGCTCGTAATACTTGTTCTTCCCCACAAAAAGAAGACTTCTTTAGTGTGCCCCGTGCAATAGAAGGAATGCTTTGGTCTGGAAGGGATCATCCAACGTGTCTATTAAACATAGCTTGGAGATATTCAATGAAAGGCGTAATGACCCCTGCTATTTCCCCTTCCGCACTCAGCATGGATACCTTGCAACACGCTCAACCCAGCCAGTCGACTGACACCGCTCAAGCGACAAAGAAATCGATAAACGTCGCATTTGAGCGTGCACGCGAAAAAACCGGAATAATGTCGAGCCATCTTATTCCCCTGCATAAAATTGCGCTGGCGACCAACTCCATCATTGGCGTACGCCCTGTGGAAACCGTCGCAACCGGGCTGATAGAAGCCGGTCATCCCACCAAGGACTTTCATATCAAGGGTAAAAGCGCCAATTGGGGACCACAAGCCGGCTTGATCTGCACGGACCAGGCCTTCAGCAAGCTCGAAAAATTCAAGAGCGATGCACCCGGCAAAGTCAGCCGCGCCAATGAGCAAATCCAGGAGTGCATCAACGACGGGCATGCCGTCGCAATTCCCTTGAAGCTCTCGCGCAGTCGTCTTGGCGAATTGATGAAGCTCGGCCAGATCACTCAACTGGCATCGAACGAGCACGAAGGCACGCTGCGTTTCAACGCGAAGGGGCCAAGTCAGCAGCTGTATGCATTCGAAGGCAAACGCCTGTCACCGTTAGAAGACAACTACCTCATTACCCATGAGGGCAAGCCCGTTGAAGTGCTCGCGAAAAAGGCCGATGGCAAGGCACTGACGGCTGACTATGACTTGCACATGGTGGCGCCGCACCTCAGTGACTTCGGCCCCCAGGATTTAATCCCGGTGCCCGATATTGCGCACAGCGTTTTCACAGAACGAGTCAATCGCTACAGACACCAACAATCGGGCGACAAGACTGTCCATGTGCCGAAAGAGTTACGCGCAGACTATGAGAGCGCCGCATATTTTTATCGAAAGGAAGATCCAGACCTGGGTAATGTCACGCCGCGAGTCAAGCAAATGATCGAGCTGATTAATCAGAGATTGGTCGGCAATGGAGAGCGGGTGGTCCACCACAGCACGGATTCCGGAAACCCGGTAACGGAAGTGGCCGCCAACTATCCGGCAACGTTCTTCTTACCGACGAAGCTCGGGCGCTTCGATGAAATCAGCATCATCAACGACGGCAAGGAAATGGCGGAACTAATAAAGACGGCGAAGGACAGTGGCTATCACGTGCCACTCAATCCACTTTGGGAGAGAGAAGTGGTCGGTATCAAGCGCTCTGGTTTCACCCACGCCCAAGAGCGGCTGGCGTCAGCCTTTCGCCAAGGCTGACGCTCTGTGCGCTTACAAACAGCAGCCTCATAACAGGGTTATCGAGGCTGCTGTCTAAGCCGTCTTATGCCGAGATGAGACCGTTGATCTTCACGGTCGGATTGACGTCAGCGTCGTAGTCCACACCGTCGACTTCAAAGCCGAACAAGCGCAGGAATTCAGCCTTGTAGCCGGCAAAATCGCTGATCTCGTTGACGTTGTCGTCGCTGACCTGGTTCCACAGTGCAGCGACGGCGTCCTGGACTTTAGGTTCCAGCTCGGCAAGGTCGGCACGCAGGCGGCCGTCTGCGTCGAGTTTCGGCTGGCTGCCGTACAGGCTGTCCTTGAACAGACCGTAGACTTGTTCGATGCAACCTTCGTGGGTGCCCTGCTCTTTCATCACTTTGAACAGTAACGACAGGTACAGCGGCATGATCGGGATTGCCGAGCTGGCCTGGGTCACCACAGCCTTGAGCACCGACACACGGGCGTCGCCCTTGAGTGCAGCAAGGTTGTCGCGCAGGGTCAGGACTTTTTTATCCAAGTCTTTCTTGGCTTCGCCGATGGAGCCGTTCCAGTAGATATCCTGGGTCAGTTTCTCGCCGAGGTAGGTGAACGCAGTGGTCTTGGCGCCTTCGGCCAGGACGTCGGCGTCACGCAGGGCGTCGATCCACAGCTGCCAGTCTTCGCCACCCATCACTTTGACGGTGCCGTCGATTTCTTCCTGGGTCGCAGGCTCCAGGGTGGTGTCGACCACAACGCCCTTGTCGGTGTTGATACCGCGCAGGGTCACGGCCTTGCCAATCGGCTTGAGGGTGGAAGTGTGCACCACGCCTTGCGGGTCGGTACGGCGTGGCGCGGCCAGGCTGTAGACGACCAGGTCGATCTTACCGAGGTCTTTCTTGATGGTTTCGATGGTCAGGCGCTTGATCTCGTTGGAGAAGGCGTCGCCGTTGATGCTCTTGGCGTACAGGCCTTTTTCGACAGCGAACTTCTCAAACGCGGCACTGTTGTACCAGCCAGCGGAGCTCAGCTTGCCTTCTTCGCCTTCTTTTTCAAAAAACACGCCCAGGGTGTCGGCGCCGCAGCCAAACGCAGCACTGATACGCGCGGCCAGGCCATAGCCGGTGGATGCGCCGAGAACCAGCACCTTCTTCGGGCCGCCTTCGATGGCGCCGTGCTCAGTGACGTAGTCAATCTGTTCCTTGACGTTCGCTTCACAGCCTACAGGGTGAGCGGTCACACAGATAAACCCACGAACCCGCGGTTTGATGATCATAAAATTTCTGCCTCTTCCAAGGTGCCGAAGGCCAGTGGTGGCCATTCAACTTCAATCGTACCGGTCTATGACGTCCGAAAAACCGAAGCGTCACGATAGTCGCAAATCTTCCGTTTACAAAATCCAATCCACACAGTGCAGCCAGGGTTAAAAACTGTGTAGAGCCTTCACAATTTCGCACTATTTAAAACGCCTAACAGACGCCGAACGCCTTATCATGACGCAGTTGTTTCAATATGTTTCAAATCCCCACCACTCGCGGCCACGGATCCGGACCTGTCGAATGGCGTCCTGCTGGAGCTGAGTTAGATGAACAAGCCTGCTTTGCGTAAAAAGGCAGTATCGGTCGCCTGGGTATTCGGCGTGCTGCTGATTATTGATATTTTCCCCGAGACCACCCTGGTATTTCTCGGCCTGGTAGTGATCTGCGGCCTTTACGATTTCCTGCGTAATGGCTTGTATGACGCGCCCTCGATGACACGTTAATGCATGCGTCTTTCAACAAAAACGATGCAAAGCGTTACTGCCTGTTTATCGATATCCTGCGGCCGACCCCGCTGCCCTTGGTTCTCAATACCGTAATCGCTGGATTTGCCGGGATGGTCTTTACCCGGCGTCGGGTTTTCTACAAAAACTGGAAGCTGATTCAGTAAGTTCTGCGGCATTATGGTGCTGGACGGTGTTTGCGCTTGGCCTCGCGCCTGAGGTAAACATCCGTCTCGTGCGTCCGAATTCGGCGCCCACCATTCTCAAGCCATCGCGGCCCTGTGCGGGTGCGGTGGCTGTGCTTTCAAGGATTAAGAATGCCCCAACGTCAAGTCATCAATGCTTCCGTCAGCCCCAAGGGCAGCCTCGAAACCCTGTCCCAACGTGAAGTGCAGCAACTGAGCGAAGCCGGTTCCGGTAGCATCTACACCCTGTTCCGACAGTGCGCCCTGGCTATCCTCAACACTGGCGCGCACATCGACAACGCCAAGACCATTCTCGACGCCTACAAGGATTTTGAGGTTCGTATCCACCAGCAGGACCGCGGTGTTCGCCTGGAATTGCTGAATGCCCCTGCCGACGCATTCGTCGATGGCGAAATGATCGCCAGCACCCGCGAAATGCTGTTCAGCGCCCTGCGTGACATCGTCTATACCGAGAATGAACTGGACAGCCAGCGCATCGACCTGAGCAATTCCCAGGGCATCACCGATTACGTATTCCACCTGCTGCGCAACGCCCGTACGCTGCGCCCGGGTGTCGAGCCGAAGATTGTAGTGTGCTGGGGCGGGCACTCGATCAATACCGAAGAATACAAATACACCAAGAAGGTCGGCCACGAGCTTGGACTGCGCAGTCTCGACGTGTGCACCGGCTGCGGCCCTGGCGTGATGAAAGGCCCGATGAAAGGCGCGACCATTGCCCATGCCAAGCAACGCATCACCGGCGGGCGCTATCTGGGGCTGACCGAGCCGGGCATCATCGCCGCCGAAGCGCCGAACCCGATCGTCAATGAGCTGGTGATCCTGCCGGATATCGAAAAGCGCCTGGAAGCCTTCGTCCGTGTAGGCCACGGCATCATCATCTTCCCGGGCGGCGCCGGCACGGCCGAAGAGTTCCTGTACCTGCTGGGCATCCTGATGCACCCGGACAACCGCGACCTGCCGTTTCCGGTCATCCTCACCGGGCCAAAAGACGCGGCCCCGTACCTGCAACAACTGCACGCATTTGTCGGCGCCACCCTGGGCGAGGCGGCCCAGGCGCACTACCAGATCATCATCGACGACCCGGCCGAAGTGGCCCGCCAGATGACCATTGGCCTCAAGGCGGTGAAGCAGTTCCGTCGCGAACGTAACGACGCCTTCCACTTCAACTGGCTGCTGAAAATCGATGAGGGCTTCCAGCGCCCGTTCGACCCGACGCACGAAAACATGGCCAGCCTTCAGTTGAGCCACTCGCTGCCACCCCACGAACTCGCCGCCAATTTGCGCCGTGCTTTCTCGGGAATCGTGGCGGGTAACGTGAAAGACAAGGGCATCCGCCTGATCGAGCAGAACGGCCCTTATGAGATCCATGGCGACCCGGCCATCATGAAACCGCTGGACGAATTGTTGAAGGCGTTTGTAGCCCAACACCGTATGAAGCTACCAGGCGGTGCGGCGTATGTGCCGTGCTATCGCGTGGCGCAGTAAACCGACGGTTTCAGTCATAAGTTGTAGCGCTTTAAGGGCTTTTAGGAGCGTGCAGGTGGCGTGAGTCGGGCTAAGGTTTTTACGTGTCCCGACTCACACACACCAGGGAGAAGCCTATGGACCAACGGATCTTGTCCACCATCAATCCTTACCCTAAGGTAAGGAGCATCACGATGGAGATCTTCAACATGGCCACCGCCACACTTACTTCGAAAGGGCAAATCACCATTCCCGTTCAGGTCAGAACCGCCCTGGGTCTGGAAACAGGAGACCGCGTTGAATTCGTTGAAATGGAGGACGGTAAATTTTCCATCATGGCAGCGAGCAACACCGTACACGACCTCAAAGGCCTGATCCGAAAACCTGCCAACGCCGTCTCACTGGATGAAATGAACCGCGCCATCGCGGCACAAGGAGCGAAAGCTGGATGATCGGGCTGGATACCAATGTGCTGGTTCGCTATGTCACCCAGGATGATCCCATCCGCGTTGATCGAATCGCTCACCACCTTTTCACCAGGTTTTGTCAGCTTGGTGTCCGTGGTGGAACTGGTGTGGGTTTTACAAAGTTGTTACCCGTCAGCCAAGAGTGATGTGGTAACTGTTCTGGAAACGCTGTTGCGCACCCGTGAGTTGACCATTGAGCACGCTGCGGCAGGCATGAAACGACTGGCCTGAGGCTTGCCGTTGCAGCGGCACTCAGGTCAAAGCGAACGCTATAAAGAGCCGAGCACCGAACAACTAAGCTCGGCGCTGTTACGCGAGGTTCGGCTGCCAGGCACCAGGACGCCGATCCAGCCAAGGCTCAGCGAACCCAACCGCCGCCCTGCCAGTGATACCCATCATTACGTTGCACCCAGTGTGGATGCACATAGCGGTAACCCTCGCGTACCGGCTCCCAATGACCATGGACCGCGACGTAGCGCCCACCTTCCCAGCGCCAGTAACCCCGTGACCATACATAGCCGTAGCGCACGGGCGGTTCGACTTCGATCACCTGCACCGGCGGCGGTTGCGGCGCAACGACTTCCACATACTCACGTTGAACCGGCCTGCGCTCATGCACGACGCGCTCTTGCACACACCCGGATGCGGCGACAACCATGGCCGCCAATGCGGCATAACGTAGCAACATACAAAACCCTCGGACGCTGACGCCCAAACACCTGCAAAATTGAAAATGCCCCCTTTTCCAGCCGCTCTCCTGATCGGCCATGGGTATTTTTTAACAGGTAGTGTCTGTCAGCTTGCTGAACCATGGGCCTCAGGAAGTGCATGCGACGGTCGGTTGCTTCATACGCACCAGAAGCATCCCGACGACCACTACGCCAATGCCGGCATAGGTCGATGCCTCAATCACGTCGCCAAACATCAGCGCCGCCCACACGAGGGTGACCGGCGGTTCCAGATAGACCAACGCTGCCACGTGCGTTGCGGTCATCACGCGCAGCAGCATCCACAGGCTCAAGTAGGCGACAAAGGTGGAAAACACTGTCAGCCAGACAATCGAGATCAGTACGTCGGGATCATGGGGAATGCTCAATGTATCGGTATAGAGCACAGCCCCCGTGAAGCCGATCAAGGTCAGCAGCGATTGGACGAACAGCGGCAGGACCAGGCCCACGTCCTCGCGATGCACGGTACGCCGCTCGTACAGGGTGGCCAGTGTCAGCCCAAATGCCGCCGCCAATGGCAACAGATACATCACCAGACCCACGCCTTGACCACCGCTGCCGGACTGTCCGGCGATAACAATCGACACCCCGACAAAGCTGATCGTCAGCCCTATCCACTGCCAGCGACCACTGCGCTCGGCAGCGCTGCCGGTCGACAGCGCCGCCGTCATCAACGGCTGCAGCGCAGCGATAATCGCGGCAATTCCGGGGGGCAAACCATTTTGGATCGCTACGTAGAGGCACGTCAGGTACAGAAACTGCGATAGGAAACCGATGATGGCGTAATGGCGAATCTGCACCCATGAAAGCTTCAACAACCTGACGTTCAAGAACAAGCTCAAGCACACAGTGACCAACAGGAACCGCCAGAACAGCAGGTTGAATGCGCCACCGCCCTGGGTGCCCAGCTTGGCGCCGATATAACCTGAACTCCACGACAAGACAAACGCCCCTTGCAACAACACACGCACCGCAGTTGAGTGCTTCATACAGCCTCCAGCCTTCGACATTGACGTAAAGGCTAAGGGCGGAGCATGATTCTGTATATTTGAATAACCAGCACCACAAATCCGGAAAAATGGGATCATGGCCAAACAGCTGAATATCGACCTATTGCGGACCTTCCACGCTGTAGCACGTTTTGGTCGTTTCAACGAGGCGGCCGAGCATGTGCACCGCAGCGCGTCGACGGTGACCACGCAAATTCAAAAGCTGGAAGATCAGGTCGGCCAGCGCCTGTTCAGTCGCAGCAACCAAGGTGTGGAGCTGACGCTCTATGGCAAGAAACTGCTGGGCGAAACCACGGAGTTTCTCAAGAGCCATGACCGCCTGCTGATCTCGCTGATGCCACAGCGCATGGAGGGCAAAATCCGCCTGGGAATACCTGACACCTACGCGCCCGACTTCATTGAGGACTTCCTGCCGCAATTGATCGCTGACAACCCGCTGCTGGAGTTGGAAGTCGAAGCACGCACCAGCGGTGAATTGCTGGATTTGTTTATGACCAACCAGTTGGACCTCGCTATCACTGTCAGTGCCACCCCCTTGGCGCAGGGCGAGCGACTGGGCCCCGTGCAACCGCTATGGGTCGCCGCCAGGCACTTTCACTATTCGCCGAACGCGGCGCTGCCCGTCACCGTCCCCATCTCTGGCTGCCCCTACCGAGCGGCGGCCTTACGGGTGTTGAAAGAGCACGGTATCTATCACCGCGTATTGCTGCAAAGCCCCAACTCGACAGCGGTCGAAGCCTGTATCCGCAGCGGCGTGGCCGTCGGCCTGATCGAAGAAAGCCGCATGGGCGACGAGCTGACTCAGGTAATTGACGGGCTCAAGTTACCGCCGCTGCCGGTTCACCATCTGTACCTGTTGTGCGATGCCAGCAACGTGTTGGCATCGCATCTGTACGACCAAGTCAAACACGGATTCCACATTTGAGCTCTCACGCCGGGCCGAAGCGCTCCAGCACAGCCTCGACAAAACCTCGCAATTTAGCAGTACGTTGCCGATTCGCGGTGTAGACCAAATGCATGGCCCGGCTCGGCGCGTCAAAGTCCGGCAGCACCCGCACCAAGTCGCCCCTCGCTAACGCCGTACGCAGGAAGTCTTACGGACCGAGCACAATGCCGAAACCATCCAGGGCGGCCGACAGGGCGGTGATTTTCAGCTTGCCACGCGGCGTGTCATTCAAGATCTGCGCGAGAGAGTCGGCAGCCTCGGCCGCCGTCAGGATGTGCTTGCACCGTTCGTAATACGCGCTACCCAACTCTGTAAGGCTTTGCCTTCGCGTAGTGCGGTTGAGCAAGCGCACACCCAGCCGTTGTTCCAACGCGGTGACATGCTTGGCCACCCTCTGCGCAGACATGCCCAAACGCTCGGCCGCGCGGGCGTAGGAACCCAGCTCAGCAGCCATCATGAGCAGTGAGCTGAGCGGCGTACTGGGGGTTCACAAGTGGGCAGCGCAGATGATGCCGCACAATTTGGCGATGTGGTGCTCGTGGAGATTCCCCTCGAGCATTACCGCAGTGTGCCTGCGCACTGGCTGGAGGGTAAACGGTGCTGGACGCCAATAATTACTGTCTCAACCTCGATGGGCATATCCCGGAACTGGACCGTTTTGAAACCACCACCAGCCGGCTGCTTGCTGACCATTTGCCGCATTCACACGTGGTGAAAGTGTTCAACGTGCCGGCCGTTGAGCGAACCCACAGCCGCGCATAAAAAAGCCCGCTGACCGTTACCGGTTCAGCGGGCTTTTTCTTAGCCGTTACTTACAGCGCCAGGTCAGACGCTGCCTTGCTCGGCTCAGCCGCAGGCTTGGCAGCCTCGGTCGCCTTTGGAGCAGCCGCTTGCGGAATCACAGGCGGTGTAGGCAGTTGCAGGACACCGGCGGTGTAGGCCCATTCCTTGGCAACCGCTTCTGGGCTGTCGTTCAGCTTGGTGCCGTAGCTCGGTACGATCTGGTGCAGTTTGGCCTGCCACTCAGGGGTCGCAACCTTGTCCTTGAACACTTTCTGCAGCACGGTCAGCATGATCGGAGCCGCGGTCGACGCGCCTGGCGATGCGCCCAACAGGCCTGCGATGGTGTTGTCGGCAGAGCTGACCACTTCGGTTCCGAGTTTCAGGACGCCGCCCAGCTCTTCGTCACGCTTGATGATCTGCACGCGCTGGCCGGCCTGCCACAGGCGCCAGTCGGATTGCTTGGCGTTCGGGAAGTACTCTTGCAGTGCCTTGAAGCGGTCGTCATCCGACAGCATCAGTTGACCAGCGAGGTACTCGACCAGCGGGTATTCACGAATACCGACTTTGGTCATGGGCCAGATGTTGTGGGTGGTGGTGCTGGTCAGCAGGTCCAGGTACGAGCCTTCTTTGAGGAACTTGGTGGAGAAGGTCGCGAATGGGCCAAACAGGATGACGCGCTTGCCATCCAGCACTCGGGTGTCCAAGTGCGGAACCGACATCGGTGGCGCGCCAACCGAAGCCTTACCGTAGGCCTTGGCCATGTGCTGCTCGGCGATGGCCGTGTTATCGGTCACCAGGAACGAGCCGCCCACCGGGAAGCCCGCGTATTCCTTGGCTTCAGGAATGCCCGACTTTTGCAGCAGGTGCAGTGCACCGCCGCCGGCGCCGATGAACACGAACTTGGCGTCGGTTTCAGTCTTGGTGCCGTCTTTCAGGTTTTTGTAGCTCACACGCCACGAACCGTCGGCGTTCTTGGTGATGTCCTGCACTTCGCTCGACAGTTTCAAGTCAAACTTCGGCGTGGTTTGCAGGTGGGCGACGAACTGGCGGGTGATCTCGCCGAAGTTCATGTCGGTACCCAGCGGGCTCCAGGTGGCCGCGATTTTCTGGTTTGGGTCACGCCCTTCCATCATCAGCGGAACCCATTTGGCAATCTGCGCCGGGTCTTCGGAGTACTGCATGCCAGCGAACAGCGGGCTCGCTTGCAGGGCTTCGTAGCGTTTTTTCAGGAACTTGATGTTGTCATCGCCCCACACAAAGCTCATGTGCGGTGTGGAGTTGATGAACGAACGCGGGTTCTTCAGCACGCCCTGCTGGACCTGCCAGGACCAGAACTGACGGGAGATCTGGAACGCTTCGTTGATCTCGACCGCTTTCGGGATCTGAACGACGCCGCTGCTGTCTTCCGGGGTGTAGTTCAGCTCAGCCAGGGCCGAGTGACCGGTACCGGCGTTGTTCCAGCCGTTGGAGCTTTCTTCGGCAACGCCATCAAGGCGCTCGACCATTTCCATCGACCAGCCCGGCTCCAGCTCATTGAGCCATACACCCAGGGTCGCACTCATGATGCCGCCGCCGACCAGCAGCACATCGACTTTCTTTGCCTCTTCCGCGTGAACGGACGTGATCCCCATCGACAAAGCCAGCCCCAGCAGGGCAGTGTTTACTTTTTTAAACATCAGTAGCACCTATGATAAAACGCCATCCGCCCTACCGCCCCTGAGTCTTCAAGGTCGCAGGGTGGGCACACAAGACCGACGTATCGACCTTACTTTTAGTCCCTTCTGCGCTGACTTCTTATCATTATTGGCTTCAGCTACCTGGGCGACACCCAATCGCTGGGACGTATACGGATGTACGTACCCAGGAAAGGCTAGACCAGGACGGCGCGCAGAATATCACGGCAAACAGCGTTTATGCGCCGTTTGGCCAATTGACAGCTCTAAATCGAGGGTTTTAACGCACCGGTGTCAAGCTTGGCAGGCGCGACGTGGGGTCACAGGGCAGGAACTCTCACACAAAAGGCTGTTCTAGACACCTTTGTCGCTGCTTGCGTAGCATCGGCGGCTGTCCTTCGTGCGATCCATCCAAACAGAGTTACCCATGACTATCCAGCAAACACACGGGCACGTGCTGCCCGCGCGCAGTGCCGCCAAAATGGAAGCTGCCATGGCCGTGGGCGCTTTCGCTATCGGTACTGGCGAATTCGCGATCATGGGCCTGATGCCGGACATCGCCCACAACCTGAACCTCAGCGAACCGCAAGTCGGCCACGCCATCAGCGCCTACGCCCTCGGCGTGATGGTCGGCGCGCCACTCCTCGCCATCCTCGGCGCCAAATTGCTGCGCAAACACATGTTGCTGTTACTGATGGCCCTGTACGCCCTGGGCAACCTCGCCACCGCCTTCACCCCGACCTTCGGCTCACTGATCGCCTTCCGCTTTATCAGCGGCCTGCCCCACGGCGCCTACTTCGGCATTGCGGCCGTGGTGGCTTCAAGCATGGTGCCCAACGACAAACGCGCCGGCGCAGTCGCCCGCGTAATGATGGGCCTGACCCTGGCCATGCTGCTGGGCAACCCCATCGCCACCTTTCTCGGCCAACACCTGGGCTGGCGCTCCGCGTTCGCGCTGGTCAGCGTGATCGCCCTATGCACCATCGCGCTGGTCTGGCAATTCGTCCCCCACCGCCACGACGAACAACGCAGCGACCCACGCAAAGAATTGCGCGCGTTTACCAAACCCCAGGTGTGGATGGCCTTGTCCATTGGCGCCATTGGTTTTGCCGGGATGTTCTGCGTATTCAGCTACCTGGCGCCAACCATGCTCGAAGTGACCAAAGTATCGCCGCAGTGGATCCCCTTCGGCCTCGCCGCGTTTGGCGTGGGCGGCATCATCGGCAACATCGCCGGCGGCAAGCTGTTCGACCGCATGCAGTTCCGGGCGGTGGGTTTGATATTGGTTTGGTCGATGGCCGTGCTGCTGTTCTTCCCCTTCGCGGCGTCCTCGTTATGGGGCGTCCTGCTGAGCATGGGCCTCGTCGGCACCATGGTCGCCCTGGCTGCGCCGCTGCAAATCCGTCTGATGGACATCGCGCACGAAGCCCCGAGCCTGGCGGCGGCGTCCAATCATGCGGCGTTCAACCTGGCGAATGCACTGGGGCCGTGGTTGGGTGGGATGGCGATTACGGCTGGGTTGGGGTGGACGAGCACCGGGTATATCGGCGCGGTCACCGCACTGGTCGGGCTGGGCGTTTACCTGATAGCGCGACGGATGCAGGGTGGGCATTGAGGAACGATCTCGTAGCCTGGCTGATCCTATGGCCGATAGCTTAGGTTAGGGGCGCAGCAGCTTGGAGCGAACCAGTGTAGCGTCGCTCCGAACCCACCAGGTAAGAGTCATTCCCATCTTGCATTTGCCGCACAATTTCGCGGGCGTATTTTGTTTTTTTCTCTACAATCCCGGAACGTAATTAAAGGAATTTTTCGTGAGCAGTCCAACGCATTCAAACGACCGCCCCAACGATGATGAAATTGATTTGATTCCACTTATCCAAGCATTGTGGGCAAGCAAGATTACGATTATCGCCACAACCATCGTGGGCGCCGCTGCTTCATTAGCGCTTTACGCCTCGTCACCTGAACAGTGGACGGCCAGCACCTACATTACCAAGCCATCCTTGTACAGTTTATATAAAGAAGTGAACAAAAAGGACGCTCCAGCCACAGCAGATCCACTGTCGCTGGAAACTAAGCTGTACAGCACCATACAAAATGATATTTTCTATTCCGCCATGGGTGTCATGGCAGCCAATTCCGTTGCCCTGAAAGACACCCCTCCCAAATCAGGTGGAAGTGAACCCGTTCTTTATATCGCTTCCATCACTGCGACCACGGCAGCGCTGGCTTCATCCCAGCTGAAATCCGCCATGGATAACGCCAACACTCAAGCCATAGCACTGAACCTGCCGGCATTGGCTGCGGGCAATACGCTAAAGGCATTCACTACCCTGGATGAAATCAAAACGTCCACCACTAAGAACACCAAAAAGTATGCCTTCCTGGGTGCCTTTTTAGGGCTGATACTCGGAAGCGTCTTTGTACTAGGCAGGTTTTTTATTCGGCAGTACAAGCAGTCAAACTGATGGAAGGCTGTATTACAGAAACTCTGTCGATCAGGAAATAGCCAGCGCAGACCAGCAGGGAAGTGGAATAACGGCCTTAAGCCATTATTTCGCCGCGCACGTTTTTTTCACGGCAATTTTTTTGATGAGGTCGCGAAAAGCCCAGGACTCATACAGGCACGTCAAGATAAAAAGACTAGCATCAGCGGCCATTTAAATTCTGTTCAGGCAATGTTCAGGTTGGATCCAATGGCGCCAGCCTGTAATATCCTTGTCATATTCATGATATGACAAGGACGTGTTTTGAGCTTTCCCGACAGCAGCGTGCTCCAGAACTTCCCCTCTACGCTCAACCACCGCAACGCCACGATCTTCATCACGGAGAGTGCCGACGACAGCGCCCAGCAGGCGATTCAAGACCTGATCGACACTCGCTATCAGCTCAAAGATCGCGTCAGCGCTCCGCTGAAAGGGATGGAGAATGACCTGTTCGCCAAGTCCCAACCGCTCGACAGCCTCAAACCAAAACTGAGAGTGACATTCGGCCGCTCAAAGCGCGACGGCACATTCGACTGGCCAGTCGAAGAAGTCATCAACACCCTCGGCGCACAGAAACGTGGCGCTCCGGTTGCTGGCCTGTATGGCTTCGGCTACAGAAAGTCGGCATTGGGTTTGATCCAGGAATTCTTCATCTTCACCCAAATGCTGGATGGCTACCTCAACGGACTGGAATGGCTCAAGCAGGAGCGCGACATCCAGAGCCTGATCAGCGCTTCTTTCAAACTGCTGCACTGCCTGCACGGCAAAGGCGTGGTGCACATGGATTTCTGGGCCAACAACGTGATGGTCAACTTAGAACAGCCCACTCTCGCCAAGGCCATCGACCTGGAAAACTGTTTCCTCACCCCGTCGGATTTCCTGAGTGAGGTCTTGGCCTTTCAATTCGGATTCTTTTACCGGCGGGAAATTTTTCGGTTCGTGATCGAGGAGGATTACGACCGGATGGTTGTAGACGAGTTGGCCAAATATGCGGGCGTTGATCAGGAGCGTTTTGACGAGGTGTACGCAGCAAGCAAACATGAAACTATCAGCCGCCGAGCACGGCGCGAGATTTTCCATAAAGGAATCGTCGTGACGAGCTAACGCTTGTGGCGACAGTCGCTGCGCCCGCTGGGCTGCGCAGCAGCACCTTTGCTGCATCAATCGTCGTGAAGTAGCCCCGACCCGAACTCGCCATAACTGCTTCCAAGCCCACCGCCTCCAAAATTCATTCTGTCGGCGTTTTTGGGGCTGTGGTCACCGAACGCTTGGCAGCCCCCGGTAAAACAAGGATCGCTGCTCACGCCTGACGAACAAGCGCTCAAAAGCAACGTGCAAGCAACCATCACGACCTTGACGAGGTTCGATATCATATTTTCAATTCCCTATGGGCTGGAGGCGCGGGAGTCGTCCCTTAGGGAGGATCGTAGACCTCAAGGACGCAGAGGATGATGAAACTTTGCGCAGTGACAGCGTGGGTTCAGGTTGCCGGCTTGAGGCAAGGCGGCGAGATAGAATGTTAGGCGGTAGATTCGACGTGCGCTTGGCTCGGTAGACGACGGGGGCGTTTAACGCAATTAACTGCAGTCCCCAAAAGCTCTGTTTCCGGAAACAGCCTCCCCGACAGCTGACATGCATCCCTGATAAACTGCGCCCCATTCGCCTCGTTGACTCAGATCCCCAATGCCCCTACAAACAGCTCCCCTCTCCCGCCGCTTCTCCGTTGCCCTCATGATGGATTGGAATTACGAATCCTGTAGGCCACGTATTCCTTGCTCTACAGAGCCGGCCTGAAAGCTGCGTACCACTTTCGTACCAACACTACTTCCAAGCAGTGACGCCATGCTCCTCACGACAGGCGGCAATCGGCCCAGAGTGTGTAAATACTTACCAAGAACGTGCGCACTGAGGTAAAGCTAGTCTGTAGATCTCAAACCGAAGGGATGCTGTCGAATGACGGGATCTTCTAGAACCAGTGTGCGTGCATTTTCGAAAGAAATTCAGGGGTAATCGGCAGACTGGATGCTGAACCGATGACCGAGTCGATCCCGCACTTCGGACACAGAGCGGTGCTATCTAGATCAACCCACTCAGTGATTTCTGAGGGCGAAAACACACCTAAGCAGTAAAAACAGCCACAGTGATCGCTTGCTTCAATTTGAGTACGGTGATTTGTAGAAAATAGGTGCGCTGAAATCACATCCATGGGCAAGTCCTTAAACTCCAAATTTACTAACATTTCTTTCTTGCATCAGAGTACATCAAGGGCCGTCCAACGTTGTTACGATTGCCCAAAGTGATAATGCGGATTCCACGGCCATCCGGCCACCTATTCCATAAACATCCGGCCACTGATTCCAAGATGATCCGGCCACCCATTCCACGCTCATCCGGCCACCCTTAAGGCAGGCAGCAACGCAGGATTAATTC